>CAMAKJ010000010.1 GCA_945836055.1 uncultured Clostridia bacterium
TGTGTCAAAATCTCTCGCCGAATCTCCTTGCCCCATTATGCGGTGCTGCCTTAGACGTATAGGGGCGGCAGAGGTTTTCTGCCGCCCTTTTGCCGTTTTTTTTCAGAGCTTCCCTAATCCGGCAAATTTCCGCGCCTTCCCCCGGTTTCCCCCAAATCCGACACGTAAGCCGTGGTAAACTGGAGAAAACGGTTTGGGGGAGTGGGAGCCATGGGGTTCAGAAGGGGAATCGCGGTTTTTCTCGGTGCTGCCATACTCTGCGCCGCGCTGCCCTGCCGGACATGGGCGGCGGAAAGCGGCCTTCAGCTGGCGGATATGGCCTTTGTCTCGCCCTTCCTTTCGGATTTTTCGGTGACCGACGGGGAGGGACGGCAGATGCTTTCCGGCGGGGATTTTGTGGAAGCCTACCGGCTGACGGCTGGCACCCAGAGCATTGCCGCCTATTCCGCCGACCCGGCGGGGCAGCCGGCGGATGCCTACCGCAGGGTGAATCTGGAGGATACCGGTCGGTTTGACGCGCTGACTGCGGGGAAAATCCGCGCCGTGGTGCTGAACACCTATCCCTGCCGGGAGGTTCCGGCTCTGCAGACAGCCGCCAACGCCTGGCTCCGGGGCAGGGGCCTGGAGGAAATCCGGGAGCTGCAAAGCGGAGAGACCGTACTGGCCGCTCAGTTGGCGCTCTGGCAGCTGGCCGACCCGGAGGGGGTTACCGTCCGGCAGTATGTATCCGGCTGGGAGGACATGACGACGGCGGCCTGGCGGGACTGCCGGAACAAGACGGCGGATGCTGATATGCTCAGCCAGAAGCCTACGGAATGGACAGCCTGGAATGTGGAGGCTTTGTACAGGTTCTATGCGGGGCTCAGCCCTGCGGAGCCGGGGCTGGAGACGGTTTCCGAGACAGCGCTGGCCAATCCGGAATACATAACCCTGCAGCAGTCCGACGGGACGTATTCGGTGACGGTGTCCGTGGACATTCAGACAGACGTAGGCGCCAGGGATGAACTGACCCTCACCGCGTTTTGCGGGAGTCTGACCAACGCCCAGGCGGTTCCCGCGGCGGGAACCTACAGCGTCTGCTTTGACGGCCTGACGGAACGTCCGGAGGTGAAGCTTGTTCTCAGCGGCATTCAGCACGGCGGCGACGTGTACCTGTTTGAAGGGGAGGGGCGCAGTCTTGTGGGCTTTGACGACAGCCTGCTTCCCGTTCGGGGAGAGCTGACGGTGAAGCCGGACAGCATTCTGAATCTGACGGAAACCACGGAAAACGGGGTGCCTCTGGCCAATATCCGCTTTGATCTTTACCGGGTGGATAACCGGGAGCAGGAACCGGATACGCTGCCTGCCGGGAAGGCGCTGGAAGAAGTGTGCACACCAGGAAATCTGGTAACCATCCTGACCACGGATATTCACGGATTCGCGTCCTACAATTTCACCGCCAACGGCCAGCCGGAGGGGGTATACCTGGTGGCGCAGCGGTACAGCGCTGCCACGGGAGAGACTGCTGCACCCTTTTTTGTGAGAATTCCCGGGCAGGCTGCGGATGGCGTTACTTACACGCTGAATGTCCATCCCATCTCCACCCCGGAAATCCAGCCCACGGTTCAACTGGATGTGGAAGGGCAGGAAAGCGCCAGCTTTGACGCGGGACAGCCCCACACCTGGACGGCTCGGAGCAGCGTTCCCGCCGGAATCGCCACGGCTCAGAGATACACACTCACCGATTACCTGGACAGACGCCTGGAATATGAGCCGGGAAGTCTGCGCGCTTTCGCCGCCGGTTGGGACGGGGCGGAAACGGAACTGCGGGAGGGCGATCACTATACCCTCACCGTAACCGACCAGAGCATGTCCTTTTCGCTGACCCCCGCCGGAATGGCCTATGCGGGCGCAAAGGGAGCGGACGGGGAGATCCTGCTGCGGTTCCAAACTGCCATCCGGGAGACGGCGGAGCCGGGGGTTCCCATTGCCAACCGGATTGGACTTTCCTATCTGAATTCCGCGGGAATCGCCTGGGAGGCGGAGTCCGGACCTGCCGAGGTACATACCGGCGGCATCCGTCTGCGGCTGACCAACGAAGCAGGACAGCCGCTGGCCGGGGCATCCTTCCGGATAGACCGGGGAGACACGCCGGCGGCGGAGGGGGTGACCGGGGAGGACGGGACGATCGCCTTTACCGGGCTGGCCTACGGGGCATATGCGCTTGTGCAGACAAAAGCCCCGGAGGGTTACAATGTGCTTTCCCGGCCCGTACCGGTTACGGTGAATGAAACCAGCCACCTGACCGCTGAGGACGGCTGGCGGGATGCGGGGGGACAGATCGCAGACAGCACGGTGCAGCTCATCAATACCGAGGCGATCCCGCCGAAAACCGGAGACGCTGTCCATGTGGTGTCCGTCATTGGGGGAAGCACCCTCATCGGACTGGTCTGCGCGGCGGGATTGGAGCTGACGGTGCGCACGATGAAACGAAGAAGCAGACGATAAAATACGCGCCCACTCAGTTAAGAGCGGGCGCGAACCGTTTCCTTTGCTATTTTTCAAATTCGTGGGAAATATCCACCAACAGATCCCGGATGTGCAGGTGCTGGGGGCAGATATCCTCACACTGACCGCATTTTACACAGCCGGAGACGGCGATGCCGTTCTTGGCCTGGATGCTGCGGTAGTAAGAATCGCTGTCCCAGCTTTGGAACTGCTTCTTTGCGTTCATGCAGGCGAACAGATCAGGGATGGGAATGCCCTGGGGGCAGACCTCGGTGCAGTAGCGGCAGCCGGTGCAGGGAATCAGCCCCTGCCCCCGGAAAATGGCGCAGACCTGGGCAATCGCCATCTGCTCCTGATCGTTCAGCGGCTGGAAATCCTTCATAAACGCGCAGTTTTCCTCCATCATGGCAAGACTGCTCATGCCGGACAAAACCATGCGGACACCGGGGAAGCTGGCGGCAAACCGGATGGCGTAGCTGGCGTTGGAACCGCCGTGGAGATTGTCGAAAACCTTCTGGGCATCGGCTGGCAGGTTTACCAGTGACCCGCCCTTCACGGGCTCCATGACAATGACGGGCTTTCCATGCTCCCGGCAGACCTCATAGCATTTTCTGGACTCCACGGAGGCATCCTCATAGTCAACGTAGTTGAACTGAATCTGCACCGCCTCAATCTGGGGGTACTCTGTGAGAATCCGGTCAAGCACGGCGGCTTTGTCGTGGAAGGAAATGCCGAAGTGGCGGATTTTTCCCTCTTCCTTCAGGGCAAGGGCGGTTTCATAGGCCCGGATGGACTTGTACTTTTCGAAGATCTCCCGGTTCTGGGCGTGCATCAGATAGAAATCGAAGTAATCCACACCGCAGGCCTCCAGCTGGGTCTGGAAGAAGGGACGAATATCCTCGTTTTTTGCGATATAATGGCTGGACAGCTTGTTGGTCAGAATATATGCTTCCCTTGGGTAGCGGGAGGTCAGGCATTTTTTCAGGGCAATCTCACTCTGACCGTCCAGATAGCCGTGGGCGGTGTCAAAATAGTTGAAGCCGTTGGCTAGAAAGGCGTCCACCATTTTGCAGGTTTCCTCATAATCCACTTCCTTGCCGTTCATCGGCAGGCGCATACAGCCGAAGCCGAAATTCTTTTTCACTTCTTCAAAACAGTCGGCCATTTTCCATTTCCTCCTTGATTTTCCGGGAATATCTGGTATATACTGTATATGGCTTACCGGGTTCCGTCAGCCGGGGCTTTCCATGGGCTTTGTTGAATCGATATCCAGCTATTCAAGTATAACATCCGGTGGCTGTCACCAGTCAATAGGCAGAATGCACAAAAATGAAAGCCCAATAGGAATGCCGGCGCGCCGCCCGCGGCATTTCCCCAAAAAAGGGATACACTTTTTGCCGGATTTATGTTATGCTATGCAGAGCCAAGCTGGCTGCCGGCAGGCGGCTGCTGTGATGAAGGGAGAAACCAATGAAAAACCTGAACTGTGATAAGATGATTCTGGCAATTTTCCAGGACGATCAATACGATGAGGTCGTTTCCGACCTGAATGCCCACGGCTTTTACGCCACGATCCTGCATTCCACCGGCGGCTTTTTGAAGAAGCGCTCCGTCACTGTGATGACCTGCGTCAACCACGAGCGCCTGGAGGAAGTCATGACGCTGATGAAGAAGTACGGCGAGCGGGTGGAGAATCTTTTTTCGCCGGTCTTCGGCGGAGCCGACCCGGCGACGGATGCCCCCGCAACCATCCAGGTGCCGGCGCGCTGCGGCGGTGTAGTCCTGTTCGTTCTGGATGTGGACCAGTCCATCCGGTTTTGACGGCGTTCTTCCCGGTCGGGCGGATATGAAGACAATTGAGAGAGAAATGGTGAGCAGCGTGAAAGCAAAGAATCGGTTCATATTTCGTACACTGCTTCCGGTGTTCCTGATTTATGCCTGGCTGACAAATCTCCGGGAAACGGATTCCTATTACAGCGTGTATGTGCTCTGCGCGCTGGCCGGTATTCTGGCGGTGATGGACAACGCGGTAAGAGGCACAAGGGTTTCCGGCAGGAACCGCGTGTGGACAGCGGTGAGCGCCGCGCTTTTCAGCCTGTCCGTTGTACTGGCGAATTACCCGCTTTTTGAGCCGATTACGGCGCTGCTTTCCCTGACCAATGCCGGGCTTACCCTTTTGGGCGGGTTTGTGCTGTGCTGGAACGTCCTGTCTTGCCTGGCGGAAAAGCTGCCGGTTTATCGAAGCGCGGAGAATTGCCCAACCCACCCGGGACGCGTGTTCCTGTGGGTATTTCTGGCTGTCGTGTTGGTGGATTCCGTGTTTCTCTTCTTCGCCCAATACCCCGGAGTCATTTCGGTGGATTCTGTCTCGACCATCCGGCAGGTTATGGAGCATGACTATGACAACGTTATGCCTTTTTGGCATACGGTTTCCTTTGGCGCGCTGTTCAGGCTGGGATACCTGCTGTTTCACGATTATACCGCGGCTGTCGCCTTTTTCCATTTTATGCAGATCCTGTTTATGGCGGCCTGCTTCGGGTTTGCGGTCATGACGCTTTATGAGGCCCGGGTTCCCAAAGGCTGGATTCTGGCGGCGGCTTTGCTGAATGTCTTTTCTTACTACAACATCATTTACAGCGTTACCCTCTGGAAGGACGTTCCCTTCGGCGGGGCGGTGCTGCTGTTTGTCGCGGCGCTGTACCGGCTGATCCGGCATGTGGGAAAACACCGATGGGTGAACTACGCTGTAATGATTGCCGGGGCCATGGGCCTGTCGCTGCTTCGCACCAACGGCTGGTACGCTTTCCTTGTCACGGCACTGATTATGCTGCTTGCTTTGCGGGGACGTGAGAGGAAGCTCATAACCGCGATGCTCACGGTGCTGGTCCTGTGCTGGGTTCTTCTGAATCCTGTCCTGTCGCTGCTGGACGCCAATGAGATGAGCTATGTGGAGACGCTGGCTGTCCCATTTCAGCAGGTTGCCCGGGTGATTGCGAACGGCAGAAGCCTGACCCAGGAGGAAGAAGCCCTGCTTTCCCGGGCCTTTTCTCTGGAAAAGGTGAAAGAGGTATACACCCCGGAAACCGTTGACCCGGTGAAGTTTGAGGCATTCCGATACGGCAACCTCCCGGAATTGAAGGAGCACCTTCCGGATTACCTGCGCCTGTACGTCCGGCTGGGGCTGCGGTATCCCGGCGATTACTTCAGAGCCTGGGTGGAGGAAACCAAGGGCTACTGGAACGGCGGATATGAATTCTGGGTCTACAACGACTACGTCTTGGACAACGAATACGGAATCGCTGCCGGCAGCAACCAGAATATCGTGAGCAGCGGCTTTCATGCGCTGTTCCGATACCAGGAAAAGCTTGCAATCCTTCAGCCGCTTTTCAGTGTGGGACTGTGTAATTGGATTATCATAGCCTGCTGTGTTTTGAATATCGTGAAGCGGCGCGAAGAGTTTGCCCTTTCGGTTCCGGTCATTGTCCTTGCCGCGGGCCTTTGGGTGGGTACGCCCGCCTGCACGACCTTCCGCTATGCGTATCCCATGATTCTGACAATGCCCGTCATCCTGCTCGTTACAATCTTTGACGCGGGAACGGCTGACCATCAACAATAGGAGGTAATCAAATATGAGTGCAACTGTCTATTTTTCCCCTGTTATCACACCGGAAAAGGTTCTGGATATGTTCCGGCTGGTGGATAAGAAGCTGCCGGGAAATGTGGCCATCAAGCTCCATTCCGGTGAAAAGGGAAACCAGAATTTCCTGAAGCCGGAATTCTGGAAACCGATCATCGATCATGTGGGAGGTACCGTGGTGGAGTGCAACACCGCTTACGACGGCGAACGGGACACCACCGAGAAGCACCGCCGGCTGCTGGCTGACCACGGCTGGAGTAAGTACTATTCGGTTGACCTGCTGGATGCCGAGGGGCCGGATCTGGAGCTGCCCATTCCCAACGGCAAGGTCATTCACAGGAATTATGTGGGCAAGGATATTCTGAATTACGACTCTATGCTGGTGCTGTCCCACTTCAAGGGGCATCCCATGGGCGGCTACGGCGGCGCGCTGAAGCAGCTGTCCATCGGCGTCGCCTCCTCCTACGGTAAAGCCTACATCCACGGCGCCGGTGTGCCGGAGAATCTGTGGACGGCTGACCATGACGCTTTCCTGGAATCCATGGCGGACGCCGCCGGAAGCGTGGTGGACTTCTTCCGCGGGAACCTGATTTACGTTAACGTGATGAAGAATATGAGCGTGGACTGCGACTGCTGCGCCATCGCGGAGGATCCCTGCATCGCGGACATCGGCATTCTGGTGTCCACCGATCCGATTGCCATTGACCAGGCCTGCATCGATCTGGTGTACGCCTGCTCCGACCCGGGAAGGGATCATTTCCTCCAGCGCATCGAAAGCCGCAACGGCGTGCACACCATAGAAGCCGCCGCCGCCCTTGGCTACGGAACGCGGGAATATACCCTTGTGAACGTGGAGTGAAAAAGACGCTGCGTCAGGTGCTGAGGCAGCGCTCAGATAGTCATAAGCGTGCCGGAGTGGAAGCTCCGGCACAGCTTTTTGCAATGCTTTCGGGAAAATCCGGCGGAATTCAGGTGTTTGTATGACGGATGTGTGCAACTCTTCGCAGCTCTGATGCTGATGTCGGAGGGATGCATATGCAAGTAACAACCAAAATCAAGGTGGACATGACACAGCCGAACTTCGAAGGGCAGGTCAACGCCGTCCAGGGTGACGGAAACACCCGTTATGTGGAAGCCACGCTGCTGGAAAACGGCAGGCCGTGGCAGCTGCCGGAGACAGCCGATGTGGCAGTCGCCTACACAAAGCCGGATCACACGAAGGGCCTGTACAACAAGCTGGCGGATGGTACGCCCGCCGTCACGGTCAACGGTTCCGTTGTGTCGGTGATTCTGGCGCCGCAGATGCTCACCGTGCCGGGCACCGTGCAGGCCGGAATTGTGATTAACAACGCAAAACTGGATCAACTGACCACGTTTCCGTTTTCCGTCCGGGTTGCCGGGAGCCCGTTTGCCGGGGCACAGAAATCCGAGGACTACATCCGGCTGCAATGGCTGGAGGATAAGCTGGACGCGTACGTGGAAAAGCTTTCCGGGGCTGCCGCCATCGAGGCGACCGTGCGGCGGATCGTGGAAGCGTACATGGGCGCCGATCTGAGAAACGCGGTTATCACAGCCACCGGAGACAGCATCACGGCACAGGAGAGAAACTACGCAAAGCTGATCGCGGAAAAGTACGACATGACCTATGAAAACGCCGCCATCGGCGGCGCTACGGTAGCGGCGGAGATCTACAATGTGGACGGCGGGAAACGGCCCTGCATTTGTGACACCATTGCTTCCATGCGGCAGGACGCGGACATTATTCTGCTGTCCGGCGGTGTGAACGACCAGGTGGAGCTGAATCATGAACTGGAATCCCTGGGCGAACTGACGGATGGCTTTGACAAGAAGCTCAACAAAGCGACGCTGTACGGCGCTCTGGAATATATGCTTCGCCAGGCCGTGTTTAAGTGGAGCAACAAAACCATTTTGTATGTGCTTCCCCACCGGATGACCCAGAATCTGGACTATCGGAACGCGGTACTGGCGGCCTGCAAAAAGTATGGCGTTCCGGTCGTGGATTTGATGGATTCTACCATGGATTTTTACACCCTTTCCGAATTCAAGGGCCGGTATACCGCAAACGGAGACGGCTGGCATCCCAATGAGACGGGGTATGAGACGTTTTATGTCCCGGAAATTTTGTCCGCGCTCAGGAAGCATTTCAGAGGCAAGGGAGAAACCGTGACACTGGAAGACAGCAGCATGCCGGAAGTGATCTGCGTGAATACGTCCGTCTCCTCCGAAGAAATATACACGCCGGACATCCCGGGCTTTATCCGGACGAACGGGACGATTTCCACATCGGTCAATTATCTGCGGACGGATTACCTGCCCCTGCCGGAGAACGGCAGCATTACGTACAACGTATTTGTTTCCGGAAGCTCCGGAGATGCGACGGGGCAGTCGACATGGGCCATTTTCGACGGGGAGAAACAGTGGCTTGCGTCGTCCGATGACCGGGAAGGTACGGATTTCTGGCACGTTTCCGCCAACGGAAAAAATCTTATGTTCGGCTGGAAAAATCAAACGCTGAGCATTGCCGATTTGCTGGAATCCTACCCGACAGCGGCCTATGTCGTTTTGTCCACCTATGTAAACCCGGAATATGAAACCATTCACGATATCAACGGTACGAACTTCGGCTGGGGTACGGATGAGGCATACATCATGATTGCCACCAACGGGCAATAACCGGAAAAACCGGAAGTCCACAGTTTCCGCTATACAAAAGGCTGCCCCCGGAAGGGGGCAGCCTTAAAACATTTGACGACGATTTTCTGATAAGATGTTTGCTTCTGCCGAACGAAAGTATTCCGTACTTTGAGCCTTCCGCCCGGAGGGGAAGCTCAGACGAAGCGCAATTTCAGTATTTTCTCATGAAATACAGCTTAAACCCGATCGTTACCAGACTAACGGCGAACAGGGAAGCCAGCAGGGTCAGGCTGACGGTCACACTGAAGTAGCCCGCGACGATGACAGCCACCAGCCCCAGAACCAGCGATGCCCGCATGGCGGCGGACATTGCCAGGGTGCAAATCTGGGCCTGCCGCTCGTCGCTTTCCTTTATGTACAGCTTCTTCAGCTTATTCTCGTCTCTCAGAGCCAGAAGGTTTCGGATCAGGCCGAACAGCAGCAGGGCCAGAATGCCGAGGCTGGCGCCGGAGATAAAGCCCCGCCACTGGGACTGCCAATGGCTGTCTCCGGCAGAGGGAGCCAGATTCACGATTCCCGCTTCTCCCAGAAAGCCGAGGACGCAGAAGGCGGCGAGAATGACGCAGGCAACAGCAAGGGTTACGTTCTGAATTTTCAATTTTCCACGGTAAGTTTCCATGGTTATTCCTCCAAATCCGAGAAGTCAAACACTTCTTCAATGGTCAGCCCGAAATAGTGGGCGATTTTGTAAGCCAGGGGCAGGGAAGCGGTGTACTTTCCTACCTCGATGGAGGTGATGGTCTGCCGGGTGGTGCCCACGGCGTCGGCCAGCTCCTCCTGAGACAGCTTGTTCTTCTTTCGCAGTTCGCGGATGATGGTTTTCATGATTGCTCCTTTGTTTCCCGCCGCGCGTCCGCGGAGAGAAAATGCTAAGTTAACTTTGCAAAGAAAGTATAGCACGCTTTGCAGAATATGTCAAGTGCACTTTGCAAAAAATTCCCGGCAGCTCTTTTTGTGGCTGCCGGGAATGCTGTATTGCGGAGATTACTTTCCGGGCTTGAAGGAATCCTTCAGGCTCACGGAGCGGTTGAATACCAGGTGATCCGGGGAAGAGTCCTTGCTGTCCGGGCAGAAGTAGCCCAGGCGCATGAACTGATAGGAGGCAGGCGCCTTGGCATCTTTCAGACTGGCCTCCACCTTGCAGCCGGTGAGCACCTCCAGGGAGTGGGGGTTCAGGCAGGCCAGGAAATCCTTGCCGGCGGCATCGGGATCGGGATCGTCGAAGAGGTTGTCGTACTGCCGCACCTCGGCGTCGGCGCAGTTCTCCGCGTCCACCCAGTGGATTGTGGCGCCCTTGACCTTCCGGCCGTCGGCGGGATCGCCGCCCTTGCTCTCTGGATCGTAGGTGGCCAGAACCTCCACCACATTGCCGCTTTCGTCCTTGACGCAGCCGGTGCAGGTGATGAGGTAGGCGCCCTTCAGGCGGCACTCCGGTCCGTTGGGGTACAGGCGCTTGTACTTGGGGATGGGCTCCGCCAGGAAATCGTCGGCCTCAATCCACAGGTGCCGGGAGAAGCTGACCTCCCGGGTGCCGTCCTCGGGACGGTTGGGGTTATTCTCCACGGTGACCAGCTCGGACTGACCCTCGGGGTAGTTGGTGATGGTCAGCTTCACGGGCTTCAGCACCGCCATGACCCGCTGGGCGGTTTCATTCAGGTCTTCCCGCAGGCAGAACTCCAGGAAGGCATAGGGGATGGTGTTGGGGCTCTTGGCGACGCCCACCCGCTCGCAGAAATTGCGGATGGAGGCGGGGGTGTAGCCCCGGCGGCGCAGGCCGCACAGGGTGGGCATCCGGGGATCGTCCCAGCCGGAGACGTAGCCGTTTTCCACCAGGGCGCGGAGCTTCCGTTTCGACAGCACGGTGTGGTCGATGCCCAGCCGGGCAAACTCGATCTGCCGGGGATGGTGGGGTACGGAGACGTTCTCCACCACCCAGTTGTACAGGGGGCGGTGGTTCTCAAATTCCAGAGAGCACAGCGAATGGGTGATGCCCTCCAGGGCGTCCTGGATGGGGTGGGCAAAGTCGTACATGGGGTAAATGCACCACTTGTCTCCCTGACGGTGATGGTGCATGTGGCGAATCCGGTAGATAACCGGGTCGCGCATATTGAAGTTGCCGGAGGCCAGGTCGATTTTCGCCCGGAGCGTGTAGCGGTTATCCTCAAATTCTCCTGCCCGCATCCGGGCGAAGAGGTCGAGGTTTTCTTCGATGGGACGGTCCCGGTAGGGGGAGACGGCGGGGGTATTCAGGTCGCCCCGGTACTCCTTGAACTGCTCGGGGGTCAGCTCGCAGACGTAGGCCAGTCCCTTTTTAATCAGTTCCACCGCGTACTCGTAGTCCTTTTCAAAGTAGTCCGAGCCATAGTAGAACCGGTCGCCCCAGTCAAAGCCCAGCCAGTGAATGTCCTCCTTGATGGCCTCCACGAACTCCACATCCTCCTTGGTGGGGTTGGTGTCGTCCATACGCAGGTTGCACAGGCCGCCATACTTTTCCGCGGTGCCGAAGTCGATAATCAGCGCCTTGCAGTGGCCGATGTGCAAATAGCCGTTGGGCTCGGGGGGAAACCGGGTGTGCACGGTCTGCCCTTCAAACTGCCCGCCGGGGGCAATGTCTTCATCAATAAAAGCGTGAATGAAGTTTTTGCTTTCGGTGATCTCAGCCATGATAATCCCTCTCATTCCTTGCGTTTTTTTCAATTACCAGACATTATACCCCAACGGAAACCTATTTGCAACCGAAATTCCCGCCAGAATCCGCTTTTTCTCGGGGCCGCGCTGTGTGGAAAATAGACAGAAGTCCCCTGTTTATGAAAAATCAGAAAACATTTTAAGAAATCTTAAAATAGTGGTTGTCAATTTGGGCTTCATACGCTAAAATAGGAAAGGATATGAAGATAAGGAGTGATTCCATTGCCTGAGATCAAGTACAAGCGAATTTTACTGAAGGTCAGCGGGGAGGCTCTCGCGGGAGAAGCCCACCGGGGACTGGATTTTACCATTGTCAATGCGCTCTGCGGCTCCATTAAGGCCTGCGTGGATATGGGCGTGCAGATTGGCCTGGTCATCGGAGCCGGCAACTTCTGGCGGGGTGTCAAGGACGGCGCGGACAAAATGCAGCGCTCCCACGCCGACGCCATGGGTATGCTGGGCACCGTGATGAACGCCATCGCCGTGGCGGATGCCCTGGGGAAACAGGGGCTGGACGCCCGGGTGCTCAGCGCCGTGGAGATGAATAAATTCGCCGAGTATTATACCCGGGATCTGGCGGAGCGGTACTTAAACGAGGGAAAGGTCGTCCTCTTTGCCGCCGGAACCGGCAACCCCTATTTTTCCACGGACACCGGCGCGGTGCTCCGGGGCGTGGAGATTGAGGCGGATGCCGTGCTGATGGCGAAGAACGTGGACGCCATTTACTCCGCCGATCCCGCTAAGGACCCCAACGCCGTGCGCTATTCCCGCCTGACCTACAGCGAGGTGCTGGCGAAGAATCTGAAGGCCACGGACATTACCGCCATGGCGCTGGCCATGGACAATGACATGACCATGGTTTGCTTCGGCCTGAGCGAGGAAAACAGCATTCTCCGCGTGGTTCGCGGCGAGGAAATCGGCACTACCGTGAAAAATCATTTCTAAGGAGGAAACAGCAATGACCGTCGATTTTAAGGAATACGCAAGAAGAATGGATAAGGCATTGGAGCACCTGAACGAGGATTTCGGCGCCGTCCGTGCGGGCCGTGCCAATGCCAAGGTTCTTGACCGGATTACCGTGGAATACTATGGCAGTGAAACGCCCCTCAACGGCGTGGCTACCATCTCCACCCCCGATGCCCGCACGCTGATTATTCAGCCCTGGGATACCAAGCTCCTGAAGGAGATCCAGAAGGCCATTCAGACCTCCGACCTGGGCATCAACCCCCAGAACGACGGCCGGGTCATCCGTCTGGTATTTCCCCAGCTTACGGAGGAGCGCCGTAAGGATCTGGCAAAGCAGGTCAAGAAATACTCCGAGGACGCCAAGGTTGCCATGCGGAACATCCGCCGGGACGGCATGGACTACGTCAAGAAGCTGAAGAAGAACGGCGATATCACCGAGGACGACCAGAAGAAGGCGGAAAAGGATCTGCAGGATCTGCTGGACAAGAACATCAAGCGGGTGGACGCCGCTCTGGCTGCCAAGGAAAAGGAACTGATGGCAATCTGAGCCTGAGTGGAAAGCTGAAAGCGGAAAGTGGAAGGTTAAGGCATATCCCTCGGAAATGATTGGAATTGGCCGCGGAGCGGCACCTTAACTTTCAACTTTCAACTTTCCATTTTCAACTGCCATAACGAAGAAAGAGGTGCTTTTATGGCACTACCCGAGCAATTATCCCCGCCCAGACACATTGCCATCATCATGGACGGCAACGGGCGCTGGGCAAAGCAGCGGGGACTGCCCCGCACAGCCGGTCATGCCGCCGGAGCGGAGGCGTTCCGGCGCATTGCCAACTATTGCCGCACCCTGGGTGTGGAATATCTGACGGTGTACGCCTTCTCCACCGAAAACTGGAAGCGCTCGGCGGAGGAAGTGGCGGGCATCATGAAGTTGCTGCGCCGGTATCTGGAAGAGGCGCTGCGGGATATGGAAAAAAACCGGGTCAGATTCCGTTTTTTTGGCGACCTGTCCCGCCTCAGCCCGGAGCTGCAGACGCTCTGCCATGACGCGGAAAACCGGTCTGAGGACTATGACGTGCAGGTGAATTTCTGCCTGAATTACGGCGGCCGGGACGAGATTGTCCGGGCGGCCAGAGCCTTTGCCGCCGACGCGGCAGCGGGAAGGATAAATCCTGAGACGCTGACGGAGGAGAGCTTTTCCGGTTATCTGTATTCCGCCGGCGTACCGGACCCGGAGCTGATTATCCGCCCCTCCGGCGAGCAGCGGATCAGCAATTTCCTTTTGTGGCAGTCCGCTTACTCGGAATATGTATTTATGAATGTATTGTGGCCCGACTTTACCTCGGCGCATCTGGACGAGGCCATTGCAGAATATCACCGGCGCAACCGCCGGTTCGGAGGGACATAGACAAAATGAAAACTCGCATTATCTCGGCGGCCATTCTGGTGCCAATTCTGTTCCTTTTGGTGCTGGTGGCACCGGTTGTTGTGGCGGCGGTTGTGCTGGGAGTGCTCCTGGCGATCGCGGCCTATGAGCTGTTGTACCGGACGGGGCTGGTGAAGCATCCCCGGCTTGTCATCTATTCCTGCGCGATGGCCTTTGCCGTCTGCATGTGGAGCTACCTGGGGGCAATCCGGGCATACTTTGAAATTCTCCTGCTGGTGTTCTGGCTGCTGCTGTTCGCTGAGATGATGCTGGATCATGTGAAGGTCCGCTTTGAAATGCTGGCCATGTGCTTTTTGGCGGGGGCCGGAATTCCCTACCTGCTCAGTTCCCTGATCCGGATTCTGAATCTCGGCGTGGGGCGCTATGTGATTCTGATTCCCTTTGTGGTGGCGTTTATGTCCGATAGCGGGGCTTACTTCGTGGGGCTGAAATTCGGGCATCACAAGCTGGCTCCGGTGGTCAGCCCTAACAAGACCATTGAGGGGGCCGTGGGCGGCGTGCTTTGCGCCATGATCAGTATGCTCCTGTATGCCCTGATTCTGGATCTTCTGCCCGGCGGTCTGCGGGTCAATTACGCCCTGGCGCTGCTGTACGGCTTCGCCGGGTCTCTGATCGGTATTTTCGGCGACCTGAGCTTCTCTGTTGTCAAGCGCCAGACCGGCGTCAAGGATTACGGCAATCTCATTCCCGGTCACGGCGGCGTGCTGGATCGGTTTGACTCCGTGACCACGGTAGCGCCTGCCATGGAGGTGCTGCTGCTCCTGCTGCCCATGGTGGCGTAAGGAGCCGGTTATGGTAAAAAATGTGAGTATTCTCGGCTCCACCGGCTCCATCGGCCGGCAGAGTCTGGACGTAATCCGCAGCCTGCCCGGCATCCGGGTGGCGGCGCTGACTGCGGGAACCAGCGTGGAGCGCATGGCGGAGCAGTGCCGGGAGTTTGTTCCGGAGCTGGCCGTCATGGGCACCCAGGCAGCGGCGGAAGCCCTTTCGGATCAAATTCATGACCTTCCCACCAGAATCAGCTGGGGAGAGGCGGGACTGATGGAGGCGGCTTCTTTGCAGGACGCCGACTGCGTCATCACCGCCGTGGTGGGCATGGTTGGCCTGAAGCCGACCCTTGCCGCCATCCGCGCGGGAAAGCGCATCGGCCTTGCCAACAAGGAAACCCTGGTCTGCGCCGGAGAAATCGTCATGGCGGAGGCGGAACGCTGGGGCGCTGAAATCATTCCCGTGGACTCGGAGCATTCCGCCATTTTCCAGTGCCTGATGGGCTGCGGCGACAGGCGGGAGGTCAGACGGCTGATTCTCACCTGCTCCGGCGGCCCCTTTTTCGGCATGACCCGTTCCCAACTGGAAAAGGTGACCAAAGCGGACGCTTTGAAGCACCCCAACTGGAAAATGGGCGCGAAAATCACCGTGGACTGCGCTACCCTGATGAACAAGGGTCTCGAGGTCATCGAGGCCATGCGGCTGTACCGGCTGCCGCTTACGCAGGTGGACGTGGTGATTCACCGTCAGAGCATTGTCCACAGCATGGTGGAATTTAGCGACGGCGCGGTAATGGCCCAGATGGGCACGCCGGATATGCGCCTGCCCATCCAGCTGGCGCTGACCTACCCGGAGCGCATCGAAAGCCCGGTGGAGCGGCTTGATCTGCTTACCTGCGGCGCTCTGACCTTTGCGCGGCCGGACACGGAGAGTTTTCCCTGCCTTTCTCTGGCCCGGGAATGCGCCCAGGCGGGCGGCACCGCCTGCCCGGCCATGAACGGCGCCAACGAAGAAGCGGTGGCCCTGTTTCTGGCTGACAAAATCGGTTTCTATGACATCTACCGCCTGGTACGGGGCGCGGTCGAGACTGTTCCTTTCCGGCAGAATCCAACGCTGGAGGAAATCCTGGAGGCGGACCGTCTGGCGCGTTTGGCAGTACGGCAGCAAATTTCTTTGTAATCGAGGCAATTTATGAGCGTTGTTTTTGCAATTCTACTGTTCAGTATGTTGATATTCGTCCATGAGCTGGGGCACTTTGTTGCCGCCAAGCTCTCCGGGGTGCAGGTCAACGAGTTTTCCATGTTCATGGGCCCCGCCATCTGGAAAAAGCAGGTGGGGGAGACCCTGTATTCCATCCGCTGTATTCCCATCGGCGGCTACTGCGCCATGGAAGGGGAGGACGGCGGCAGCGACAATCCCCGCTCTTTTGACAAGGCGGCCTGGTGGAAGCGGCTGATTATCCTGGCCGCCGGCGCGGCGATGAATTTCCTCATCGGCGTGGTGCTGATGGTCATCATCTACCTGCCGGTGAAGCAGACCGTCATTCCCGTAATTGCGGACTTTGAGGCGTATTCTACCGTCAACGGGGAAAACGGCCTTCAGCCCGGCGACCGGATTCTGGAGGTGGACGGGGAAAAAATCTACGTCTACTCCGATTTTTCCATGCTTCTCTCCCTAAACCCCGGTGATATCCACGACCTGGTGGTGGAGCGGAACGGGGAAAAAGTGGTTCTGACGAACTTCCTTCTGGAAAAGCACGATGTTACGGCAGAGGACGGAACGACGGTTCGCCGCTACGGCATGAATTTTACCCTGAATGAACCGAATTTCGGGGAAAAGCTGGGCCTTGCCTGGAACCAGAGCCTGGACACGGTGCGCCTGGTACGGCTGAGCCTGCAGATGCTCTTCACCGGAAAGGTGGGGCTGAAGGATATGTCCGGCCCTGTCGGCATCGTCAGCGAAATGTCCAACGTGGCGGCGGCTTCCGACAGCTGGGTTTCCGCGCTGCTGAATATGCTGTACTTTGGCGGCTTTATCGCCATTAACCTCGCGGTGATGAACCTGCTGCCCATTCCCGCGCTGGACGGCGGACGGATTGCGTGCCTGCTGATTACCGTGGCGGTGGAGACCGTGACGAAAAAGAAGATCAATCCCAAATACGAGGGGTATCTCCACAGCGCCGGAATGATCCTGCTGCTGGGACTGATGGCTGTCATCATGTTCAAGGACGTGATCTTCCTGTTCAAGAGGTGAAAGAGATGACGAGACAGATTCTGGTGGGCGGCGTGCCCATCGGCGGCGGTGCGCCGGTGGCGATTCAGTCCATGCTGAATACCAAGACCACGGACGTGGAAGGGTGCCTGAAGCAGCTGCGGCAGCTGGCCGCCGCCGGGTGCCAGATCGCCCGGCTGGCCGTGCCCAATATGGAGGCGGCCCGGAGCTTTGGGGACATCTGCCGGGAAAGCCCCCTGCCGTTGGTGGCGGATATCCACTTTGATTACAAGCTGGCCATTGCCGCCGCGGAAGGCGGCGCGTCCAAAATCCGCATCAACCCCGGCAACATCGGCGGGGAGGATCGGGTAAAAGCCGTGGTGGAGGTGTGCAAGGCAAAGCACATCCCCATCCGCATCGGCGTCAACGGCGGCAGCCTGGACAAACGGCTGCTGGAAAAGTACGGACATCCAACCGCCGAGGCTCTGGTGGAAAGTGCCTTTGACCATCTGGAGCTGCTGGAAAAGCAGGGGTTCTACGACACCTGCGTTTCCATGAAATCCTCCACGGTGCCCACCATGGTGGCGGCGGCGCGGCTGTTCCGGGAAAAATGCGACTATCCTCTGCACATCGGCGTTACGGAAACCGGCCCGGTGAAGCAGGGCCTGATTAAGTCCGCCATGGGCATCGGCGCGCTGCTCTTAGACGGCATCGGCGATACCATCCGGGTCAGCCTGACGGACGATCCGGTGCAGGAGGTTTACGCCGCGAAGGACATCCTGAAAGCGGCGGGGCTGCGGAGAGAGGGCGTGAACATCATTTCCTGCCCCACCTGCGGCCGCACCCGCATCGACCTCATCGGCCTGGTGAACCGGGTAGATGAGGCGCTGAAAAATTGTGAAAAGCCCATCACCGTGGCGGTTATGGGCTGTGTGGTCAACGGCCCCGGAGAAGCCCGGGAAGCGGATATCGGCATCGCCGGCGGCGACGGCTGGGGGATGCTGTTTGAAAAAGGAGAACCGGTGGAGCGTCTGCCCTACGATGAGCTTCTGCCCACCCTGCTGAAACGAATCGAAAAGCTGTAATGATGGAAAATCCGATTTTATTCTTCCATATGTTTCCGGATTACGAGCCGCCTGAGGCGCTGCGCGCAGCGCTTTCTCAGGCGGCTATCGCCGCTGCGGACTTAGACCCGGAAAACCGGAGGGTGCATGTGGCGGTGCATTCCGAGCGCTACATTCCCAAACGTCTGCTGGATCAGGCGAGCAAGGACATTTCGGGGCTGTACGGCCTGCGAAGTCTCAGCCTGACGGTAACCTGCCCGGAGACGGAGCTGCAGAAAATCGAGCCGGAGGAGCTGATGCAGCTGTTTGTCAGCCGTAACTCCATGGCCCGGGGTTCTCTCGCCGGAGCGGCCTGGGAGTGGAACGGCGCAGATCTGACGGTGAAGCTGGCGGCCAACGGAAAGGAAACCCTGCTGGAGCACATTCCGGCGGTGGAGCAGGAGCTGCGGGAACGCTTTGCCGCTCCGGTGCGCATCACCGTGGAGGCCGGCAAGAATCTGGAGGGTAAGGAGCTGTTCGACGCCATGGCGTCCATGCGGGACTCCATGATGGATCATCTGCCCGCCGCCGCTGCCCAGCAGCCCAAAAAGGAGGACAAGGCCGCCGCTCCCAGCGACACCTTCTACGGTAAGCCCTTCAAGGGCACCCCCGTGCCTATGAAAGACCTGAGCCTGGACATGGGCACCGTCATTGTGGAGGGCAAGGTTTTCGCTGTCGATCACAAGGAGCTGAAAAAGCGCAACGCCTATGTGGTGAAATTCGACATGACGGACAGCACCAACTCCGTCCGGATCAGCCGCTTCATGGAGGCGGGGGAGGCCAAGCCCATTCTGGACAACGTCCAGATCGGCTCCGTCCTCCGGGTGCAGGGCAAGCTGATCGAGGACCGGTTTGAGAACGAAATGGTGCTCAAGCCCTATGCCATGCAGCCCGGCTCCATGCCCAAGCGGCAGGACACCGCCCCCGGGGAGAAGCGGGTGGAGCTGCACTTGCACACCACCATGTCCAACATGGACGCCCTGACGGACACCGCTGCCGCCGTGAAGCAGGCGGCAGCCTGGGGCCACAAGGCCATCGCCATTACCGATCACGGCGTGGCCCAGTCCTTCCCCGACGCCATGAAGGCGGCGTCCAAGGCCAAGGTGGCGGGCACCGACCAGAATATTAAAATCCTGTACGGCTGTGAAGGATATTATGTAAACGATGTGGATGACCGCATTGTGGTCCACGGTACTCAGGATATGGTCTTCGATGAAGAATTCGTGGCCTTCGACCTGGAAACCACCGGCCTGTCCTCCCGCACCGACCGGATCATCGAAATCGGCGCGGTTGTTCTGAAAAACGGCGAGGAAGTGGATCGCTTCCAGACTTTTGTAGACCCGGAGCGCACCCTGGAACGGAAGATCGTAGAGCTCACCGGCATCACCGACGAGATGCTTCAGGGCGCGCCGAAAATCGAAGAAGTTCTGCCGAAATTCCTGAATTTCGTGGGAGACCGTGTGCTGGTTGCCCACAATTCCGACTTTGACACCGGCTTCATCCGTGCCGAATGTGAGCGCCTGGGCTATGACTACCACTACACGGCGGCGGATACCCTGATACTGTCCCAGAACCTGCTGCCCCATCTGAACAAATTTAAGCTGAATATCGTCTCCAACGCCCTGAGCCTGCCGGATTTCAACCACCACCGTGCGGCGGACGACGCCATGACCTGCGGTCTGATTATGGCAAAGCTCATGGCAAAGCTGGAAGAGGAGCACGATATCCACACCCTCCAGGCCATCAACCCGGCCATGACCCAGCTCCGCTCCGGCGGGCGCATCACCGACCGGCAGGCGCGGCACATCATTCTCTTTGCCAAAAACCAGGTGGGTCTGCGGAATCTCTATCATCTGATTTCCGATTCCAACCTGGAATACTTCCGCCGGGTGCCCCGTATGCCGAAATCCGACATTCTGAAGCTCCGGGAGGGCCTGCTCATCGGCTCCGCCTGCGAAGCGGGGGAGCTGTTCCAGGCCATTCTCGACCGGAAGAGCGACGACGAACTGAAACGCATCGCCTCGTTTTACGATTTTCTGGAAATTCAGCCTTTGGCAAACAACCGCTTCATGCTGGCAAACGAAAAGTACGAGGCCAAAACCGACGAAGACCTCCGGGAGTACAATCGGAAGATCGTCCGGCTGGGAGAGGAACTGGGAAAACCGGTGGTGGCCACCGGCGACGTCCACTTCCTGAATCCCGAGGATGAGGTGTTCCGCCATATTCTGCTGGCAACCAAGGGCTTTGACGACGCGGACAAGGAAATGCCCCTGTATTTCCGCACCACCGACGACATGCTCCGGGAATTTGCCTATCTCGGCGAGGAAAAGGCCTATGAGGTGGTGGTGACCAACCCCAACCGCATCGCCGACATGTGCGAGTCTCTCCGCCCGGTGCCCCACAACCTGTTCGCCCCCAAGATCGAAAACTCCGTGGAGGACTTGAAGAACCTGGTGTACACCAAATTCCACCGGCTCTACGGGGACAATCCGCCGGAGCTGATGGTCAAGCGGGTGGAGACGGAGCTGCACGACATCATCAACTGTCACTACGACGTGATTTATATGTCCGCCCAGAAATTGGTGCAGAATTCTTTGGAGCACGGTTATCTGGTTGGCTCCCGGGGCTCTGTGGGCTCCTCCATCGTGGCCTACATGGCGGGCATCACCGAGGTCAACTCCTTCCCGCCCCACTACCGCTGCCCCAACCCGGAATGCAAGTACACCACCTTCGACGTGCCCAAGGGCTACGGCTGCGGCGCGGACTTGCCGGACGCGGTGTGTCCCAAGTGCGGCACGAAATTTGAAAAGGACGGGTTCAACATTCCCTTCGAAACCTTCCTGGGCTTCGGCGGCGACAAGGTGCCGGATATCGACCTGAATTTTTCCGGCGAATATCAGGCAAAAGCCCACGCTTACTGCATTGAAATGTTCGGGAAATCCCACGTTTTCCGGGCTGGCACCATTGGCACCGTGGCGGAGAAAACCGCCTTTGGCTATGTGAAAAAGTACCTGGCCGACCGGGGAAGAACCGCCTCCCGGGCGGAGGAAGCCCGGCTTGCCGCCGGGTGCGTGGGCGTGCGGCGCACCACGGGACAGCATCCTGGCGGTCTGGTGGTTATCCCCCAGGAAAATGAAATTTGGGATTTCTGCCCGGTTCAGCACCCGGCGGACGACCCCAACGCCGACCAGATCACCACCCATTTTGAGTACCACTCCATGGAGGAAAACCTCCTGAAGCTGGATATGCTGGGCCATGATGACCCCACCATGATCCGCATGATGGAGGATATGACGGGCATCGACGCAAAGACCATCCCCTTGGACGACAAGGACACTATGTCCATTTTCACTTCCTCCAAGGTGCTGGGCTATGAGGATGACAAAATTCTCGGCCCCACCGGCGCCGTGGCCATCCCGGAATTCAACACCCGGTTCACCCGGGGGATGCTGATGGACACCATGCCCACCCGGTTTGACACGCTGCTGCGGCTGTCCGGCTTCTCCCACGGCACCGACGTGTGGCTGGGCAACGCAAAGGATCTGATTACCTCCAAAACCGCCACCGTCGATCAGGCCATCGGCTGCCGTGACGACATTATGCTCTATCTGATCTCCTGCGGTATGCCGGAAAAGCGCTCCTTCAAAATCATGGAGGCTGTGCGAAAGGGAAGAGGTTTGCCCGAGGGCGCGGAGGAGGAGATGAAGGCGGCGGGGGTGCCGGACTGGTACATCGGCTCCTGCAAGAAGATCAAGTA
>CAMAKJ010000011.1 GCA_945836055.1 uncultured Clostridia bacterium
TGTATTCCGTGCCCGGCATGGGCGGCCTGCTGGTCACCGCCATCAAGCGTCAGGACAATACCCTGGTACAGGCGCTGGTGCTGATATACGCCGTGATTTCCATTCTGGGTCTGCTCTTCGGCGACATCCTCATGGGTATCGTCGATCCCCGGATCAGCTTTGCAAAGAAGGAGGGTTCCCGCTGATGAAACGTTCTTCCTTCCGTCCCATCCGCCGCCAGATGACCGACGCTCTGGGGGACAAGCTCACCGAGCAGCTGAAGGCGGATGTCCATCCCCAGATGTCTGACGAGGATGCCTTCTCCTTCGCCGATTTCAACGCCGAAGACGCAGAGCGGGGCGGCTATTCCGACTACTCCTACTGGAAATCCACCCTCCGGGCCTTCTTTCAAAACAAAATCGCCGTGTTTTTCCTCATCGTCATGGTGGCGGTGCTGCTGTTTACCTTCATCCAGCCCTACCTCCCCGGTCAGAAGGACCCTCTGCTGATCCACAACGACGAATGGGGCCTGCCCCTCAACAACATCACCCCCTGCAAGGAATTCTGGTTCGGCACCAACGCCATCGGCCAGGACCTCTGGGCGAGAATCTGGGCCGGCACCCGCACCTCCCTGTTCATCGGCTTTGCCGTTGCCGCGGTGGAGGCCATTGTGGGCATCCTCGTGGGCGTGCTCTGGGGCTATGTCCGCAAGCTGGACTTCTTCTTCACCGAGCTGTATAACGTGCTGGACAATATCCCTCAGACGCTGCTTCTGATTCTGATTTCCTACGTCTTGAAGCCCGGTGTGTCCACCATTATCTTTGCCCTGTCCCTGACGGGCTGGCTGGGTATGGCCCGGTTTATCCGCAACCAGATCATCATTATCCGGGATCGGGACTACAACCTGGCCTCCCGGTGTCTGGGCATCTCCACCGGACGGATCATCGTCAAGAACCTGCTGCCGTACCTGGTGTCCGTGATCACCATGCGCATGGCGCTGGCGATTCCCTCCGCCATCGGCAACGAGGTGTTCGTCACCTATATCGGCATCGGCCTTCCCGTGGACACCCCGTCTCTGGGCAACCTGATTCAGACCGGCCGCTCTCTGATGACCGTGGCGTCTCTTCGCTACCAGCTGTTCTTCCCCGTAGCCGTGCTGGTTGTCATCACCGTTTCCTTCTACATCATCGGCAACGCCTTCGCGGACGCAGCCGATCCCAAGAACCACGTCAAATAAGGAGGAATTGCTCATGGAAGAAAAAAACGTAATTCTCTCCATTAAGGATTTGAACGTGAAATTCACCCTTCGGGGACAGGTGCTCCACGCCATCCGCGGCGTGTCCCTGGACGTGCATCAGGGTGAGAGTCTTGCCATCGTGGGCGAATCCGGCTCCGGCAAGTCTGTGTTCGTCAAGTGCACCATGGGTCTGCTGGACGCCAACGGCTTCATTGACAGCGGCTCCATTCTCTACAACGGTATGGATCTGACCAAATTCAAAACCGACAAGGACTGGCTGAAAATCCGCGGCCGGGAAATCGCCATGGTGTTCCAGGACCCCATGACCTCCCTCAACCCCCTGAAAACCATCGGCAAGCAGATACAGGAAGCCGTGGAGCTGCACCAGGGGCTCAAGGGCAAGGCGGCCTACGACGCCGTGCTGGAGGTTCTGGCCGACGTGGGCATCGACGATCCCCAGCGGCGGTATAAGCAGTACCCCCATGAGTTCTCCGGCGGTATGCGCCAGCGGGTGGTCATCGCCATCGCCGTTGCCTGCCGTCCCAAAATTCTGATCTGCGACGAGCCTACCACCGCTCTGGACGTGACCATTCAGGCTCAGATTCTGGAGCTGATTAAGGCCATGCAGAAGAAGTACAATCTGACAACCATTTATATCACCCACGATCTGGGCGTTGTGGCAAACGTAGCCGACCGCATTGCCGTCATGTACGCGGGGGATATCGTGGAGCTGGGCACCTGCGACGAGGTGTTCTACGACCCCCGGCATCCCTACACCTGGGCGCTGCTGTCGTCCTTGCCCCAGCTGGGCACCAAGGACGAGCCCCTGTACTCCATTCAGGGCACCCCGCCCAACCTGTTCCACGAGGTGAAGGGCGACGCCTTTGCCCCCCGGAATCCCAAGGCGCTGAAAATCGACTTTGTAGAGCGGCCTCCCTTCTTTGAGGTTACGCCTACCCACTATGCCCGCACCTGGCTGCTGGACCCCCGGGCTCCCAAGGTGGAGCCGCCGGAGCACGTCCGCATTCTGCGGGAGAAGGGAGTGAACCGCGTTGGCTGAAGACAGAAAGAAGCTGGTGGAGGTCCAGAATCTCACCGTCCGGTTCGGCTCCCGGCTGCATCCCTTTACCGCGGTGGACAAGGTGTCCTTCCACATTTACCGGGGTGAAACCTTTGGCCTGGTGGGCGAGTCCGGTTCCGGCAAAACCACCATCGGCCGCGCCATTATCCGCATCCATCCCACCGCCGGCGGCAAAATCCTGTTTGACGGCAAGCAGATCAACGGGCGAATCTCCAAGGCGCTGGATCGGGAGGTCACCCGGCGGATTCAGATGATCTTTCAGGACCCCATGTCCTCCCTGAACGAACGGGCCAAGGTGGACTATATTGTCAGTGAGGGACTTTACGCAGCCGGACATCACCTGAGCGAAGAGGAGCGCAGGGCAAAGGTTGCCAAAGCGCTGTCTGACGTGGGTCTGCTGCCCGAGTTTGCCAGCCGGTTCCCCCACGAGTTCTCCGGCGGACAGCGCCAGCGCATCGGTATTGCCCGGGCGCTGATTATGGAGCCGGACTTCATCATCGCAGACGAGCCCATCTCCGCGCTGGACGTGTCCATCCGGGCACAGGTGCTGAACCTGCTGTCCAAGCTCCAGAAGGAGCGGAATCTGACCTATTTGTTCGTTGCCCATGACCTGTCTGTAGTTCGCTTCATCTGCGACCGCATTGCCGTCATCCACAAGGGCAAGATCGTGGAGCTGGCGGAAAGCGAGGAGCTGTTCGCCCACCCCCTGCACCCCTACACCCGGGCGCTGCTGTCCGCCATCCCCCAGCCCGACCCCATCGCGGAGCGGCAGAAGAAGCTCATTGTTTACGACCCCGGCTGCCATCACTACAGCGAAACAAACCAGCCCGCGTGGACGGAGATCGTCCCCGGCCACTTTGTCCTTGCCAGCGAAGAAGAGCTGGAAGAATACAAAAAACAGTTTTGATTTTGCAAGCAGAACGCGGAAACGCGTTCTGCTTGCACCCATTTTCGTTTTATGAGGTATCTGTTATGATCGAACCCAAGCCCCTGTTCCCCGGCGCCCGGGTCGCACTGGTGGGCTCCGCCTCCGCCGTGCCGGAGGAGAAACTTCAGCCGGCTCTTGACCTTGTCCGGCTGCTGGGTATGGAGCCGGTGCTGTACCCCTCCTGCTATTTTTCCAACCGGGACGGCTACTTCGCCGCCCCCGATGCCCAGCGGGGGTCGGATATCAACCGCGCCTTCGCCGACGAAACCATCGACGGCGTGTGGAGCATCCGGGGCGGCTACGGCGCCCACCGGATTCTGCCCCTGCTGGACGCGGACACCATCCGCCGGAATCCCAAGTGGTTCGGCGGCTACTCCGACGTGACCGCACTGCACACATATCTCAATCAGGTCTGCGGTCTGAAAACGTATCACTGCACCATGCCCTCCACGGAGCCGCACCCGGATGCATACACCCTGGGTTATCTGAAAAAAGCCCTTTTCGGCGGTCTTGCCGGAACCCTCTCCAATCCGGAGGGGCAGGACATCCGCACGCTGGTGCCCGGCAAGGCGGAGGGCGTCCTCTGCGGCGGCAATCTGTCTCTGCTGGCGGCTTCTCTCGGGACGCCCTGGGAAATCGACACAAAGGGCAAGATTCTGTTTCTGGAGGACATCGGAGAAAAGACCTACCGCATCGACAGTATGCTCACCCAGCTGCGCAACGCCGGAAAATTCCGGGACTGCGCCGGAATCATCCTGGGCGCCTGGACCGACTGCGTGCCGGAAATGCCGGAACGCACCCTGACCCTGGACGAAATTTTCACCCAGCTTATCGTCCCGGCGGGAAAACCCGCCGTCATGGACGTTGCCTGCGGTCACTGCGCCACCACCATGGCCCTGCCCATGGGGCGGATGTGCCGTATGAATGCGGACGGCTGCGAAATCACATTGGAGGAGGTGTAATTCATGGATCATCTCACCCCCCGCTTAGAAGCGGTCATGGACGCGTTTCCCGCGAAATCCGCGCTGTACTGCGTGGATCTCACCACGGGAAGCCCCATCGCCGCCGTCCGGGAGAATACCCGGGTTGTCTCCGCCTCCACCATCAAGGTGCCCATTTTGTGCTGCGCTTTGCAGGATGTGATGGACGGAAAACTGTCTCTGGAGCAAATGCTCCCCATTTCCCCGGAGAACTTCTGCGATGACACAGAGGTTTTTGAACCGGGCTACCGCCGCGACGGCGCAACGCTCTGGGAAATGCTGTACTGGATGATCGTTTCCAGCGACAACACCGCCACCAACACCGTGATATCCCTGCTGGGCTATGACCACGTCAACCGCTATTGCAAAACAATCGGCCTGTCCCAGACCTCCCTCCAGCGGAAAATGCTGGATTTTCAGGCCATCGCCGAGGGGCGCAACAACTACACCTCCCCCAGCGATCTGTATCGGGTATTCTCCCTGCTGTACCGTGGGGAGATTCTGAACCAGCCTCTCCGGGACGTGGCCTTCGACTTTCTCTCCCGCTGCCGCAGCACCGACGCGCTGCAGCGCTATATTCCCGACCCCGTGACCGTGCTGCACAAGCCCGGCGGACTGGATCATCTGAATCATGACGCGGGAATTTTCCTGCTGAAAGACCGCCCCTATTATCTGGGCATCTTCACCTGGGACGGCCCCGCCCTGGACGGGCAGCCCCAGCAGAACCGGCTCATTGGGCAGCTGTCCCGGATGGTCTATGACGCTATGAAGGGAGGATATTGAGATGAAAGCCATCGTCAAGGTTCCCGTTTGTCCTTTGCTCGCCGCCCCCACCCGGGAAAGCACCCTGGAGGATGAGGCGCTGTACGGTATGGTTGTGGAGATTCTGGAAGCGCCCGCTCCCGGCTGGTACCGCGTCCGCACCCATTACCGCTACGAGGGCATCGTCTCTGCCGACGACCTGATCGTGGGGGACGAAGCCGCCGATGCTTGGGAGGCGCTGCCCAAAAAGGTCATCCGCAATAAGAATTTCTGCGACGTACTCTCCGCCCCCAAGGTGCAGGGCTGGATTCTCGCCGCGCTGCCCCGGGGCGCAGTCGTCTCCCCTGTGGGTCAGCCGGAAAAAGGCTGGCAGCAGGTGCGTCTGGCGGACGGACAGGCGGGATTCCTGCCGGAAAGTATCTTATCTGACTACCACACTGTCCCTCTTTCCCAGAATGAGGCGGTACTGCGCCGGGCGCTGGTGGACGCCGCCATGCTCTACCGGGGCACCCACTACCGCTGGGGCGGCAAGTCCCCCATGGGCATCGACTGCTCCGGCCTGGTCTCCATGGCCTACATGCTCTGCGGCATTCTCATCTACCGGGACGCCGACATCCGGGAGGGCTTCCCCATCCACGAAATCCCCATTGAGGCCGTCAAACCCGGAGACCTGCTGTTCTTCCCCGGGCACGTGGCCATGTACATTGGTCACGGGCGCTACTGCCACAGCACCGGACGAAACGGGGATAACGGCTTTGCCGTAAACTCCCTGATTCCCAGCGACCCGGACTACCGGGCGGACTTAAGAGAAAACATCACCCAGGTGGGTTCATATTTTTGAAACAGAAAGGAACATTTCCCATGAAAGTTTTTTTGAGCGCGGATATGGAAGGCACCTGCGGCGTCGTCTCCTGGCCGGAGACGGAGCGCACCACACCCTTTGACTATGCCCCCATTCAGAAGCAGATGACCCGGGAGGTCGCCGCCGCCTGCCGCGGCGCTCTCGCCGGCGGCGCGGAGGAAGTGCTGGTGAAGGATGCCCACGACTCCGCCCGGAACATCGACCCAACCGCCCTGCCCCGAAACATCCGCATGAACCGGAGCTGGTCCGGCGATCCCTTAAGCATGATGAGCGGCCTGAACCAGGAGAAATTCGACGCCGTGTTCTTCACCGGCTACCACGCCTGGGCGGGCTGCCCCGGCAATCCCCTGAGCCACACCATGAATGGCCGGAATAACCACGTCTTCCTCAACGGCACGTTGTGCAGCGAATTTCTCATCAATTCCTACACCGCCGGATATTACGGCGTCCCCGTCGCCCTGCTCACCGGCGATGCGGCGCTGTGCGACTTTGCCAAGACTCTGATTCCCGCCATCACCACCGTCCCCGTAAATGTTGGTCGGGGCGGCGGTGTGACCTCCCTGCATCCCGATGAGGCGGTGGAGCGTATTGAGGCAGCGGCAAAAGAGGCCACAGCCAAGGCGGCGCAGTGCGTTGTTCCCATGCCGGAGCATTTCCACATGGAAATCGACTTTGTCAAGCACCATGTAGCCTATTCCAAGAGCTTCTACCCCGGCGCTACCCTGAAGGACGACAAATTCGTCTGTTTCGACTCGGATGACTGGTTTGAAATGCTCCGCTTCTGCCACTTCGTCCTCAGCGACGCCTGATTCCCCGGCACAAAAGCACGGCTTCCCCGCCGTGCTTTTCTCTTGCAAATTGTCCGATTTGTGCTATAGTAAAAAGAAAAAAGGAGAGAGACAGATGAACAAGGAATTCCTCTATACATTGCTCGACAGCATGTCCGTATCCGGTCATGAAATCCCGCTGCAGAAAAAGGTCATCGCGGAAATGACCCCCCACTGCGACAAGATTCTCACGGATTACACCGGAAACGTGGTCTGCGTATTGAACCCCGACGCCCCCTTCAAGGTGCTGCTCGCCGCCCACATTGACGAAATCGGCCTCATCGTCACCCACATCCAGCCCGACGGCCTGCTGCGGGTAGCCAAGTCCGGCGGGATTTTCCCCGGCACCTACCCCGGCCATCAGGTTGCCGTCCACGGCTGCGCCGGGACGGTTTACGGCGCGGTGGTTCGCTCCAAGGACATGGACAAGGCCGATCTCAAGGTGGACGAGCTGTACATCGACATCGGCGCGAAGGACGCTGCCGACGCCCGGAAATACGTCCAGGAGGGCGACCCCGCCCACCTGAACACCTACCATCAGGAGATGCTCAACGGCTTCCTCTCCGCCCGGGGGGTGGATGACCGGGGCTGCGCCTTCATCATTCTGGAGGCCTTGAAGCGGGCGAAGGAATTGGGCTGCAAAATCGGCGTCTACGCCGCCACCACCGTGGGCGAGGAGACCACCGGCCGGGGCTCTTACTGGGTCGGCTCCAACATCCGGCCGGACGTCGCCGTTATCACCGACGTGACCTACGCCTCGGACTACCCCGGCATGGACCCCAAGGCGTCCGGCGAAGTGAAGCTGGGCAGCGGCGGTGCCATCTGCAACTGCTCCATCGCAAACCAGAAGCTCAACGACCTGCTGAAGGCCGTCGCAAAAGAAAACGGCATCCCCTACCAGATGGAATCCTACACGGGCAGAACCTACACCGACGCGGACAACCTCCACGTCACCGGCACCGGCGTCGTCACAGCCCTGCTCTCCCTGCCCCTGCGGTACATGCACTGCCCCAGCGAGGTCTGCCACATGGACGACATTGAGAATTCCATCGAGCTGCTGGCGCGCTTCCTGTGCCGCATCGACGAAAACACCGACCTTGACCCCTTCCATTGATTCCAAACCGTCCATTCTCACCACTCACATAAATTGGAGGAAATCATCATGACCTATCAGGAAGTGCTCCAGAACGCGAGAGAAACCCTCAGCAAGAACTGCAAGGCCTGCCCGGTCTGCAACGGCCGCGCCTGCGGCAACCACATTCCCGGCCCCGGAGCCAAGGGCGTGGGCGACACCGCCATCCGCAACTACGAAAAGTGGCAGGACATCCGGGTGAATATGGACACCATTCACCCCTTCGTCACCCCGGACACCTCTCTGGAGCTGTTCGGCAAGTCCTTCCGCTACCCCTTCTTCGCCGGCCCCGTTGGCGCCGTCACCACCCACTACAGCGATAAATACGACGACATGGCCTACAACAACATTCTGGTCAAGGCCTGCGCCGAGAATGGGATTGCCGCTTTCACCGGCGACGGTCTCGACCCCGAGGTGATGAAGGTTGCCTGCCAGGCCATCGCGGCGGCGGGGGGCATGGGCATCCCCACCGTGAAGCCCTGGAACCAGGAGACCATCGACGCCAAAATGGCGCTGTGCGAGCGCTCCGGCTGCTTTGCCGTGGCTATGGACATCGACGCGGCGGGTCTGCCCTTCCTGAAGAATATGAATCCCCCCGCGGGCAGCAAGAGCGTGGAGCAGCTGGCGGAAATCGCGAGGATGGCGGGCAAGCCCTTCATTGTCAAAGGCGTTATGACCGTCTCCGGCGCGCTGAAGGCCCGGCAGGCGGGGGCTTCCGCCATCGTGGTCAGCAACCACGGCGGCCGGGTGCTGGATCAGTGCCCCGCCACGGCGGAGGTTCTTGTGGATATCGTGGATGCTCTGAAGGGCAGCGGCGTGAAGGTTCTGGTGGACGGCGGCATCCGCAGCGGCGTGGACGTATTCAAGGCCCTGGCCATCGGCGCGGACGCGGTGATTATCTGCCGTCCCTTCGTCCCCATGGTCTACGGCGGCGCGGAGGAGGGCGTAAAGCTCTACATTGAGAAGATCGGCGCGGAGCTGAGCGACACCATGGCCATGTGCGGCGCAAAGGATCTGGCCTCCATCAACCGGGATATGGTATTTCTGAAGTAACCTTAATTGAACATCACAGCAGGCACGGTTTTGCGCCTGCTGTTTTTTCTGCGGCAGCCCCTGAGTCGGAACGCTGCCGCCAAATTGAAAAGCAAAAAAATTGCGGCATCCGCAAAAAAGCGCTTGACAATTCCCACCGCTTGTGTTATTGTACTAATGCACTAATACAGTAGTACAAAACAGGAGGTGCCTATGAACTGGAAGTTTACCGGCGACCGGCCGGTGTATCAGCAGATCATGGCGGCAATCCGCGGTGCGATTCTGAAGGGCGAGCTGCCCCCCGGCGGGAAGGTTCCCTCCGTCCGGGATTTGGCAGCGCAGGCTCAGGTGAATCCCAACACCATGCAGCGGGCGCTGACGGAGCTGGAACGGGAGGGCCTGCTGGTCAGCGGTGGAACCAGCGGCCGCAGCGTCACAGAAGATGAAGCCGTTCTCGCCGCCATGCGGGAGCAAACGCTGGAAGAACTGGCCCGGGAATGCGCCGAAAAATTCATGGTCTTCGGCGTAACCCCGTCTCAGGCGGCTCAGCTTTTGCTGAGCCTGGAAAAGAAGAAGGAGGAATGAATACATGGAACAACCGATTCTGAAAGCCAAGGGTCTTACCATGCGCTACCACAGCGCAGTGGCGCTGGACAATCTGGATCTGGAGCTGCCCCAGGGAAAAATCGTCGGTCTGCTGGGTCCCAACGGCAGCGGCAAGACCACCTTTATCAAGCTGGCCGCGGGCCTGCTGACCCCCACCAGCGGAGAAATCACCATCGGCGGGAACAAAATCGGAACGGAAACCAAGGCTGTGGTTTCCTATCTGCCCGACCGGCCCTATTTCAGCCGTCAGCTGCGGGTGGAGCAGCAAATGGATTTCTTTCAGGACTTTTACGCGGACTTTGACCGTGCCCGGGCGGAAGCCATGCTCACCGCCCTGAACATCTCCACAAAAGCCAAATTCAAAGCCCTCTCCAAGGGCAATCAGGAGAAGGTACAGCTGGTGCTGGTGATGTCCCGCAGGGCGAAGCTGTATCTGCTGGATGAGCCCATCGGCGGCGTAGACCCTGCCGCGCGGGATTATATTCTAAATACCATCATCACCAATTACGACCCCAGCGCCACGGTGCTGATCTCCACTCACCTCATTGCCGATGTGGAGCGTGTTCTGGACGAATTCCTATTTTTGTATCAGGGCCGCATCGTGCAGGGCGGCAACGTGGACACGGTGCGGGAAGAGACCGGCAAGTCGCTGGATGAACTGTTCCGGGAGGTATTCAAATGTTTGCCAAATTGCTGAAAATGGAGTTTCGCTCCACTTGGAATATTCTGGGAATTCTCTGTGTGAGCCTGGTGGGCGCGGGCCTGCTGGGCGGGTTCGCCACCCGATATTTGGCGAATGTGGAGGCCCCGGAAGAGTGGCTGGAAGTGCTCTGCGTCCTGACGGTTACCGCCGTCGTCCTGTTTTTTGCCGTGTGCGGTGCGGCGGCGCTGATCCTTCAGATCGTGCGCTTTTACCGCAGCCGGTTCACTGACGAAGGGTATCTGACCTTCACCCTTCCCGTGGGCACGCATTCCATTCTCCTGTCCAGTCTCGTCAGCAGCGCGGTGAATCTGATTGCCGTGGGCGCGGTAGCCTGCGTCAGCCTGGTGCTGATGGGGCTGTGCGTGATTCCCAGCATGGAGGTTTTGAAGCAGGGACTAAACCTCATCTGGCAGGAATTCCCCGCCATCTGGGAAAAAATCACACAGACGGAGTTCCTGCAGATACTGGGCCTGTTCCTCGCAAACGTCGTCACCACTTTTGCCAGCGAACTTGTGCTGATCATGCTGGCCGTTACCATTGGCTCCCTCGCCGCGAAAAAGCACAAAATCCTCGCCGCCTTCGCCTTCTGCTACATTCTGCATGTCGCCATTTTCACGGTTTCCGGCATTGCCCTGGTGAATCTGGCAGATACCCCCGAAGGGGTGCTTGGCTTCTGGTCCGCCATCAATCTGGTCATCGCCGTCGTTGGCTATTTCCTGATGTACTTCCTGGTGGATAAAAAGCTGAATCTGAACTGACGCAAAAAATCCGGGTCTGCGTAAACGCAGACCCGGATCCAGTCTGTCAAAATAGCCTCGCAGAGTTTGCCGCCCGCAGGCGGCAAATAAAGTCAAATCATTTTCCGCCGGGGCGTGTACCTGGCGGAAAATACCTCTCAGGCTGCAAGTGTGCGCCTTGTGCGCCTGCGGCGCACAAGGCGTGCGCGCAGCAGACTGCCATCCTTTTGCCCCAAAAGCCCGAAGGGGTTTTGGGGCAGTCTCAATCCGGGTCTGCGTAATCGCAGACCCGGATCGTGTTTTACAGTGCCGCTTTGATCTTTGCAATCATCTCGTCATATTCCGCCCCGGTCAGATAGGTTCTGCCGGGATTCATGGCGAAGGGGGTGCCCCACTCGAATTCGCCCTCGTACTTGGGTACCAGGTGGAAGTGGAGGTGGCAGCCGCCGTCGCCGTAGGCGCCGTAGTTGATCTTGTCCGGGCGGAACGCCTTGTGCAGGGCGTTGGCCGCGTGGGCAACGTCCGCGAAGAACAGGTTCCGCTCCTCCTCGCTGAGGTCCACCAGCTCACTGACGTGATCCTTGTAGGCCACAATGACCCGCCCGGGGTGGCTCTGCTCCTTGAAGAGGATCAACTGGCTCACCTGCAGGTCGCAGATCTTGATGCCAAAGCCCGCCAGGATGTCGCCGCCCATGCAGTAGCCGCAGTTGCAGTCTTTCACAGCGCTACCTCTCAGGGCTTCTTGATCTTGGTGAGGGCCTCGTTCAGCTTCAGCTTCACGTCGGCGGGAATCTTATCGCCGCCCATCTTCAGCATATCGGACAGACGCATCATGTTCATGAGCTCCGCCATGCCGCCGCCTGCGGAGTCGGTATCCAGGATGCCCACGCCTGCCATGGCTACGGCAAACACATCCTTCAGAATCTCGGCAGTCTGGGGATTGGCCTTCAGCACGCTGACCTTATCCTTGATGGAGTAGTAGCCCTTGGGGAACTTCAGCGCCTTCCGGGCGGCCACGGCAGCAGGATCGTCGAACCAGTTGGCGCCCTGATTGCCCTCGGGCAGATCGTAGGCGTAGTTGTGCTCGGCGACGCCGTTCAGGGTGATCTCGTTGCCCTTGACCTCGCCGCTGAAGGCGGTGACGGTGTTGGCGCCGTCCTTCAGAGCCACATTCTCGAAGGTAATCATGTGATCGACAGCCTTCTTGGTTTCCACCTGCTCACCGTTGACCACCAGGGTCACCTCGTCGCAGTTGGTGTAGACGATGACGCTGCGTTCCTCAGGCGCGCGGTCAACAAACCGACCGCCGGAGACGAAGACCATGGGTTCGGGATTCCACCATGCCTTGTAGACGTAGAAGGCGTCCTTCTTGGTCTTGCGGTCGTAGGTGATCAGGCCCTTGTTGTTCATGCCCTGGACGCCGCCCTCGTTCCGGGCATCGGCGGCAAAGTCGAAGCAGTTCCACACATGGGTGCTCCACAGGTAGGGCCGGGCGGCAAAGGTCTTGAGCATTTCCTGATGGTAGTGGTTGGCGTACTCCTCGGTGTAGTCGTGGTTGTCCGGATCGACGGTGTGCCACTTGAGGATATTCTCCGCGCCGTACTCGGAGATACCCAGGCAGCGGTCCGGGTTCATGGCGTGGAACTTATCCATCCAGGGACCGTTGTCCTCCACGTCGCCAACGTACCAGCCGAAATAGTGGTTGTAGGACAGCACATCGGTGATGGAGACATGCTCGGAGTTCATGGGCACCATGGAAACCTCCGCCATGGTGGTCAGGCGGCTGGGATCCAGCTTCTTGCACAGGGCGTTCAGATCGCACAGGTTGCGGTACAGTCCCTCGCTCTCGCCGGTGATGGTGATTTCGTTTGAGATGCCCCAGAAGAAGATAGCGGGGTGGTTGTAGTTCTGGGAAACCAGCTCGGTCATCTGGGAAATGGTGTTGTCATAGGCTTCCTGGGTGGGAATGTACTGGGAGATGAAGGGAATCTCCGCCCACAGGGCAAAGCCGGTATGGTCACACAGGTCGTAGAAATACTGGTCATGCTGGTAGTGGGCCAGACGAATGGTGTTGGCGCCCAGTTCCTTGATGAGGGCGATGTCCTCCTCGTGGTCGGCCTTGGAGATGGCCCAGCCCTTGTCCTTGCGGTCCTGGTGGCGGGAGACACCGTGCAGGGGCACGTTCTTGCCGTTGAGCCAGAAGCCGGTGTTGGGATCGACATGGAAGGAGCGGTAGCCGTAGGTCACGGTAACGGCATCCACCGCTTCGCCGCCCTTTACGAGTTCAGCCTCGCAGGTGTAGCAGTAGGGATCGGCCATGCCGTTCCACAGGTGGGGGGCATCCACATCAATCTTGACAAAGGCGTGCTCGGCAGCCTCGGTCTCGGCAGCGCCGGCAACATTGCCCTCGGCATCCTTCAGCGTCACCTTCACGGTGCAGCCGGCGGCATTCACGGGGAACAGGTCAACCCGGGTCTTGCCGTTGCCCCGGGGCGTGACGAAGACGGCGCTGGTGCCGGTCTTCAGCAGGTCAAAGTGGCTTTCGTCCACCTCGATGAAGTTCACGTCCCGGTACAGGCCGCCATAGAAGGTGAAGTCGGCGTTCTGGGGATAGATGTCGCTCTTGGCGTTGGAAACCACAACGGTCAGAACGTTGCCGCTTTCCTTCATGGCGGGGGTCAGGTTGAAGCGGAAGGTGGAGAAGCCGCCCTTGTGAGTGCCCAGCTCCCGGCCGTTGCAGTAGACGGTGGCCACATGGTTGGCGCCCTGAATCTCGATGTACTGCTTTTTGCCCTTGGTGGGGTTGGGCAGATCGATTTCGTAGGTGCCGATACCGCGCCAGTAGTCATTGCCGCCGTCCTGGCCGTCAAAGGCGTTCCAGGTATGAGGCAGCGCCACAGCGGTCATCGCTTCGCCCTGCTTGGCAAAGCGGGCCTGGGTCAGAAGAGTTACATTGCGCATGAGAAGTATTCTCCTTTCAGATATAAGCAATTTCTTGTAAAAATTGATCAAAAATATTGTAACATAGATTATCTGGCTGGTCAAGATGACGATATAAATTCTTTTCCCACATTTGTGCCACAGAATTTCGGTTGTGCCGCACTTTTGGCGCTTCCCCACTGCCTTTTTCAGCAGAATTCCAGGCTGTGCCAATTTGCCCACGAATTCAGGGAAAACCGCGCACATTTTCTGGTATTATATCATATTGTATTCCCGTCGGTTCAATGGTATCATGGAGTTTACACACACATTTGTCTTTTTCGCACGGACGATCCTGCTTTTCAAAGGAGAGAGGTTATGAAATATATTGTGATTCTGGGGGACGGCATGGCGGATGAGCCCATCGCCGCGCTGGGGGGCGAGACCCCGCTGGAGCGGGCTGCCACCCCAGTCATGGACGAACTTGCCGCAAAGGGCGAGCTGGGCATGGTGCAGAACGTCCCCGATGGGATGGCTCCCGGCAGCGATGTGGCCAACCTGTCCGTTCTGGGCTACAATCCCGCCGTTTTCTACTCCGGCCGCTCTCCATTGGAGGCACTGAGCGTGGGTGTTAACATGGAACCGACGGACATTGTTCTGCGGTGCAACCTCGTCACCCTGACGGAGCCGGAGCCCTATGGCGAAAAGACCATTCTGGACCACAGCTCCGGAGAAATCTCCACTGCCGATGCCGACGTTCTCATGGACGCCGTACGGGCAGCATTCAACAGCGAGGAATTCCAGTATTACACCGGCACCAGCTACCGCCACATCACCATCTGGAAAAACGGCGTCATGCCCCATCTGGAGGCGCCCCACGATCATCTGACCCAGGTCATCGGCCCCTACCTTCCCCAGGAGCCAAAGCTGCGGGAGATGATGGAGAAGAGCTTCGACATTCTGAACAGCCATCCGCTGAACCTGGAGCGGGCAGCCAATGGCAAAAACAAGGCCAACTCCCTCTGGTTCTGGGGCGCGGGCACCAAGCCCAGCCTCGCCAGCTTCACGGAAAAGACCGGTCTGAAGGGCGCCATGGTTTCCGCCGTGGATCTGCTCAAGGGCATTGCCGTGGGCGCGGGGATGCAGGTTTACAAGGTGCCCGGGGCCACCGGCTCTCTCGACACCAACTTTGAGGGCAAGGCCCAGGCCGCCATCGACGCGCTGCTGCGGGACGGCTGCGACTTTGTCTATGTCCACGTGGAGGCCCCGGACGAAATGGGGCATCAGGGTCTTCTGAAGGAGAAAATCCAGTCCATCGAATATCTGGACCGCCGCCTCATTGCCCCGGTCAAGAAGGCCATGGAGGATGCGGGAGAGGACTTCCGGATGCTGGTGCTCCCCGATCACCCCACCCCCATCCGTGTCCGCACCCACACCGGCGGCGCTGTGCCCTACGTGCTCTACGACAGCACCTGCCAGCGCAAGACCATGCAGAAGTACACGGAAGCCGAAGCGGAGGCCAGCGGCAATTACGAGCCGGACGGCTACAAGCTCATCGACCGGCTGCTGAAAGGCTGAGCGCCTGCCGTTTTTCGGATGGATTCCGATTTGCCTGAAGAGGAAAGCATTTCCGGCGCTGCCGGGCCGGGCGGCTCCAAGGGCTGCCCCTGCGCGCCGTCCCTTTCCTCGCCCGATATTCTCAAATGGGAGGAACAACAAATGTCCAGAGTATACAATTTTTCCGCCGGCCCGGCGGTTCTGCCGGAGAGCGTCCTCAAAGAGGCTGCCGCTGAAATGCTGGACTACCGGGGAACCGGTATGTCCGTCATGGAAATGAGCCACCGCTCCAAAGCCTATCAGGCCATCATTGACCAGGCCGAGGCGGACATCCGCACCCTGATGGGGATTCCCGACAACTATAAGGTTCTGTTCATGCAGGGCGGCGCTTCCCAGCAGTTCGCCATGATCCCCATGAACCTGATGAAGAACAAGGTCGCCGACTATATCATCACCGGCCAGTGGGCGAAAAAGGCCTGGCAGGAGGCCAAAATGTACGGCACCGCCAACGCCGTTGCCTCCTCCGCCGACAAGACCTTCTCCTATATCCCCGACTGCTCCGACCTGCCCATCGACGAAAACGCAGATTACGTCTATATCTGCGAAAACAACACCATCTACGGCACCAAGTACTGGCAGCTGCCCAACACCAAGGGCAAGCCTCTGGTCTCAGACGTGTCCTCGTGCTTCCTGTCCGAGCCGGTAGATGTGACGAAGTACGGTATGCTCTACGGCGGCGTGCAGAAGAACATCGGCCCCGCCGGTGTGGTCATTGCTGTCATCCGGGAGGATCTGATTACCGAGGACGTACTGCCCGGCACCCCCACCATGCTCCGCTACAAGACCCATGCGGACAACGGCTCCATGTACAACACGCCTCCGGCCTACGGCATCTACATCTGCGGCAAGGTATTCCAGTGGCTGCTGTCCATCGGCGGCCTGGAGGCCATCCGGGAGCGGAACGTTGCGAAGGCCAAGGTGCTCTACGACTTCCTGGACGGCAGCCAGCTGTTCCACGGCACCGTTATGAAGAAGGATCGCTCCCTCATGAACGTGCCCTTCGTCACGGGCAATGCGGAGCTGGACGCGAAATTTGTCAAGGAAGCGGAAGCCGCAGGCTTTGTCAACCTGAAGGGCCACCGTACCGTGGGCGGTATGCGCGCCAGCATCTACAACGCCATGCCCATGGAGGGCGTCGTGAAGCTGGTGCAGTTCATGGAGCGCTTCGAGAAAGAAAACCGTTGAAAAGAGGAGCATTATGTATTATATCCACTGTCTGAATAAAATTTCCCCCAAGGGCACCGGGCTGCTGACGGACAACTACGCCCTGACGGATGACCTGCAGTGCTCTGAGGGCGTGCTGGTGCGCTCTGCTGCCATGCACGATATGGCGCTGCCGGAAAGCCTGCTGGCGGTTGCCCGGGCGGGCGCGGGCGTCAACAACATTCCCCTGACCGACTGCGCCGAGCACGGCATCGTAGTCTTCAACACCCCCGGCGCCAACGCCAATTCCGTGATGGAGCTGGCACTGTGCGGTATGCTGCTGAGCAGCCGGGACGTGGTGGGCGGCATCAACTGGGTGCAGTCCATCAAGGGCAGCTCCGAGGTTGCCCGGCTGGTGGAAAAGGGCAAATCCCAGTTTGCCGGCCACGAAATCCGCCACAAGAACCTGGGCGTCATCGGCCTGGGCGCGGTGGGCGGCCCTCTGGCCAACGCTGCCCGGAGCCTTGGCATGAACGTCTATGGCTGCGACCCCTTTATTTCCATTGATGCCGCCTGGCATCTGGACAGCCACATCGTCCGGGTGAACAGCCGGGACGAAATCTACGCCCAGTGCGACATCATCTCCCTGCACACCCCCCTGCTGGAGGACACCAAGGGCATGATTAACGCCGAGGCTATTGCCAAGATGAAGGACGGTGTCATCGTCCTGAACTTTGCCCGTGACCTGCTGGTAGACGACGACGCCATGGCAGCGGCGCTGGCCTCCGGCAAGGTTGCCCGGTACGTCACCGATTTCCCCAACGAGAAAACCGCCAATATGCCCGGCTGCATCGCCATTCCCCACCTGGGCGCATCCACCGAGGAATCCGAGGACAACTGCGCGAAAATGGCCGTGCAGGAGCTGATGGACTACCTGGAAAACGGCAACATCAAGAATTCCGTGAATTATCCCAACTGTGACATGGGCGTCTGCCGGGCCGAGGGCCGCATCACCCTGCTTCACCGGAACATCCCCAACTCTCTGGGCCGGTTCACCGCCGCCATCGCGGGGGAGAACATCAACATCGACGGTCTGGTGAACAAGAGCCGTGGCGAATACGCCTACACCATGCTGGACCTGGACCGCCACCCCTCCGCGGATGTGGTGGAGCACCTGAAGCAAATCGAGGGCGTCCTCAAGGTGCGGGTTATCAAGTAACGCAGAATCCATTGAATTGGAATGAATGGAGGTATCACTTGATGGCCCATTCCATTGGTATCATTGGTGGTGCAGATGGTCCCACCGCAATCTTTGTCACATCTACGGTATCACCTGCATTGGTTGTTGGCTTCGTTGCTACTGTTGCTATCGTGGCGTGTATTGTCATCATCAAAATGCGGAAAAAGTAGAAACAAACTGATAAATTGGAATTTGGCGGCGAGTCGCCGCTGCCAATACGTGCCCGGGTGGTTTGTAGTCGCTACGCTATTGGGTACCGCTCGGTTCGTTACAAGGCGGAAAATTGCAGTTTGGCGAGACGGATGAGGTGTCGCCGCAGCAGCGGCGTCACCCTGCCCCAATTCGCGAAACGTTTTCTTTTGATACACGGGTACTGCACACCTCATCAGGCAAAAATCAAAGATTTTTGCCAGCTTCCCCTCAAGGGGAAGCCTTGGGCGCTGCGCGCCAAATTGCAATTTGTAGGAAAGTTGCAGGAATAGACCTTTCAAAACACTGCGGGAGGGGCAATGCCCCTCCCGCTTGCTGTATGCCGTTCAGTCCAATGGGAATTCCGAGATGGGCTTCCACTCCAACTTCGCCGGCGTAAATCTACCCCGGGTGGCGTCGAATTCTGCCTCGGAAATCGGCTCCATGGAAATGTCCTGTCCGGAGGCGTCGGCGCTGCGAAACCACGGGTTGTCCGGATTCACGTCCTTGTCGTAGCGCAGATACTCGATCAGCACAGCATTTCCGTCCTCTACCCTGTAAAAACAATGGGTTTGGTTTCCATCCGGATAGCTTCGGGTCAGGGCAATACTGTTTCCCTGGCAGATAGACAGTTCTTCGCCGCAGGTCAGCAACTTGACCTTCCCTTCCGCAATGGTCAGCACCCCTTTCCAGACTCCCTCCTGTAAGAACAATTCCTTCTGTCCATCCTCATCCAAATCCAACAGGCAGTAAAACCAACCACTGCGGTCTGCGTCCCATTCCGTCTGGGCGCGAATCAGTTCGGCGTAGTCGTGATAGACAGGATCGGACATGCCAATGCCGCTGGGAGAATCGTCCGTTAAGGGGAATTCGGAAATGGGGAACAGCTCCACCGGCTTTCGAACGTGAGACGCCACGATTTGCTCAAACTGCGCCTGGGTGATAGGCGTACTCCTGTAATCCGCATCATACTGCTGCCAGGGACTGTCCGGGTGATGGACGGGGTCATAGACCACCTGCTCTGCCCATACAAGCTTGCCCCCTTCCGCCCGGGCGAAGTGGTAGCCGATAGTCCCCTCCACCGAGTCATAGGCGAAAGCAAGACTGCCGTCCTGGCACAGGTACATACTGCTGGGGTCCATGGACATATTGACACCGATTCCGTCGTAATTCACCATACCCTCGTAGAGCAGTCTTTGCATAATCATGTGCTGAGTGCCGCCGTCTTCGAAAGTATACGCCGCCCGGAGATAGCCGTTCTGTCCTACCAACAGATCATCCACCCCGTTTCCGTCAATGTCCATCAGGGTAAAGCCCAACTGGTCAGAGTTTACACAGTTTTCGATCTGGAATTTGATTCGGGCATCGTAGCCCTTTTCCTGATAGCCCAGCATCATCTTTTCGTATTCTTCCGCCCATTCCTGATCCGCGATTTCCCTGCGTTCATCGGCAGCCTCCAAGTCTTCCCGACTGACCCGCTGAGGCTCGACGGTGAAGTCAAAAACCTCGGCAAAGGCTTCCAGCCCTTCTTTGCTCATGGGATGCCCATCGTCAAACGCATAGGTGGAAAAGAGAAACACATAGGGGCCACGGTCAACGATCATAAAGGAATGTCCCGAAATCCGTTCCTTCTCTATGACCATCAGCACATCCACCCCGTCGGAAGTTGTGTAGGTCCATTCCTCGTAACTGCCCACAGGGCCGACGCTTGCATACAGGTCACTGAAGGCATCCTTGCGGTTGCATTCAAAGGAGACGATCTGGGTATACGGCCATGGCGTATTCTCCCCGGTCAGGGTCATATGCCCCTCCAACTTGAAGGAACCGTTTGCGTAATAACGGATATTGCCCCAGTCCGTCTCCGCCTGAGCGCCGGGGCGGAGAATGCCCTGAATTTTCAGTGCCTGACAGGCAGCCTCTACATCAGGGTCAACGTACATTTTCCCCAGCAGCTCCAGACCGTACTTGGCGCAGATTTCATCCACCTTGTCCTTCATATCCCGGCTGTATAAGTTATAGGCGTAGTATTCATCGCCAAAATCTTCCGCATACGCTTCCTCTGAAAAACGAACAGATTGATCCTGGTCATAGGTCTGCAGCCATTCGTACCATTCCTTGGACGCCTGATAGCCCGGTGTTCCCCCCACGCCTTGCAAAGACAGCAGTGTGCAGTTTTGGGAGCTACCGTCGTAGTATTCCTGCACCTCTTCGCCAAAGGCCATATCTTTCAGGCTCAGCACATACACCACCGCACACCCCACCAGCAGGAGCATCACCCCGATCACAGCCGCGATCAGCCACACCCGCTGGACGGAGCGGCGGCGCTTCACCGGCTCTCTGGCGGCAAGGACGTATGCGCCCTTTGCGTCGCCAATGGCGTCCAGCAAATCCATGGAATTCATACCAGCCCCTCCTTTTCCAGATGCTTTTTCAGCTTTCCCCGGGTGCGCATCAGCATGGATTTGACCTTGCTCTCCGAGAAGCCGAACCGCTCCGCCGTTTCCGCCACGGAATCCAAATACCAGTACCGGCACAAGAATACGCTCCGCTCCGGCTCGTCCAGGGTGTCCAGGAAGCGGTTCACCGACCGTCCCAGCTCCCGCCGGTCAAAGGCGTCCTCCGCCGTCTCGCCGCCGACGCACCCGTCCAGCTCCTCCAATGCCAGCACCATCTCTCCCCCGCCCCGCTTGAAAGCGCTGCGGCTTCGCCAGCGGTCAATGGACAAATGGCGGGTGATTTTGCCGAGAAATGCGGCGGACAGGTTCGGCCGCCGGGGCGGAATGGCATTCCAGGCAGCCAGGTATGTATCGTTTACGCTTTCCTCCGCGTCCTCGTTGTTCGTCAGAATGTGGATGGCAATGCTGTAGCAGTAGCCGCCGTACTTGGCGGCGGTTTCAGCAATGGCTCTTTCCGACCGCGCCCAGTACAGATCCAGAATCTGCCCATCCTCCATGAAAACACCTCCTGTTTTTTCTTTCTACACTTCTATAGACGCAAACCGGCGGATTTGGTTGCGTGTTTTGAAGGTGATTTGTCAAATTGGGATTTATCGTTCCTTCGGAACGATGGCATTCTGCGAATGCCGGGGAAAACGGATTGCCACACCAGCCTGATGGCTGGTTCGCAATGACATCGTTTTTCGTTTTCTCTCTATTCTATCGCAGCGTCACGTTGCAGCGGTATGTCATTGCGAACCAGTGCGCGCACTGGTGTGGCAATCCGTTCCTTGCAATGCGCAGCATTGCGTCGGCCGTAGGCCGATCACGTTAGGTGCACAAATTGCAAT
>CAMAKJ010000012.1 GCA_945836055.1 uncultured Clostridia bacterium
GGCGGTTCTCTTTGGCATGGAGATTACGCTCCAACGCCATAAGCTACTTCCTTTCGGGAAAAGATACACAGGTACGAGATATGGAATGGGAGATGGTTACGGCAGAGCTTCTATCTTGTATCTCTGCTCGCGCTCAGCCGATCAGGCCGGAAATGCCCACCCAGGCAAGTAAGCACATCACCGCCGAAACGCCGGCGAAGGTCAGCACAATTTTTTCTTCCTTCCAGCCGCACATTTCAAAGTGGTGGTGGATGGGGGCCATTTTGAACAGGCGCTTGCCGTGGGTTGCCTTGAAGTAGCCCACCTGAAGAATGTCTGACATGGTCTCGCAGACGTACACAAAGCCCACCAGAATCAAAATGAGCGGCATCTCCAGGGCAAAGGCCATGGCGCAGACCACGCCGCCCAGGAACAGCGACCCGGTATCTCCCATGAACACCTTCGCCGGGTGCCAGTTGTAAAAGAGGTAGGCAATCAGCCCGCCCGCCAAAGACGCGGGCAGCACCGCCAGCTCATATTTCCCCATGGCCACCGAGGCGGCGGTAAAGAACACCATCACAGGCAATGTGACGCTGCCGCAAAGGCCGTCCACGCCGTCGGTGAGATTCACGGAATTGACGGTGCCCACCATGACGAACATGGCGAAGAAAATATACACAATGGGGTGCATCAGGAAGCTGACATTGAAGAAGGGAATGTACAGATGGGTATTCATAAACCCGCTGCGGTACATGGCGTACAGGAACAGCGCCGACACCGCCATCTGCAGCATGGCCTTCTGCAATGAGGTCAGGCCCAGATTCCGGTGGAATTTGATCTTGGTAAAATCGTCCAGAAACCCGATAAACCCGAAGCACAGGGACAAAACCAGCACATAAACCACGGAGTGATCCCCCATGGAGGGCAGATTGCCCACCACGCACAGGATCGCCGCGAAAATGAACATCAGTCCCCCCATCATAGGGGTGCCCGCCTTGCTGTTGTGCCAGGTGGGGCCGATCTCCCGGATGGACTGTCCGGCCTTCAGCGCCCGGAGCACCGGCAGCAGCAGATATCCAATCGTCCCGGAAAGGACGCCGCCCACCACGGCCGTAATGAGAATTCTCGTCATGATCTCTTCCTCCGTTATTTCTCTTCGCTTAAGAACGCGTCCAGCACCCGCTCCAGCTGGATGGCCCGGCTGGCCTTGAACAGGAGCACATCGCCGGGCTTCGCGGTGCGGAGCAGGGCGCTCACCAGCTCATCTTTATCCGTAAAGGCTCTGCCCCGGTCCTCCGACATACCGCCGGTGATGGTTCCGCTGATAATCCGCCGGGAATTGGGGCCGTAGGCGAAAACGTAATCCGCCTTCTCTGCGGCAATCCGCCCCACCCGGTAGTGCTCCGCCTGGGTGCAGTCCCCCAACTCCAGCATGTCCCCCAGCACGGCGATGCGCCGTCCCGGCTTTTTTCCCAGGACGTTCAGCGCCGCCGCCATGGATTCGGGGCCGGCATTGTAGCAATCCTTGATGACGGTCATACCTCTGACCTGCAGAATCTCCTGCCGACCGGAAATATTGCGGAACTGGGCAAGTCCCGCCTGAATCTGCTCCGGCAGAACGCCCATTTTCAGGCCCACGGCCACCGCCGCAAGCGCGTCGGCCACATAGTGCTCGCCCTCCAGCAGCATCCGCACCGGGAAGGTCAGCTTCCCTGCCTCCACCCGGAAGCACAGGCAGTCCCCATCCTGCACCACGTCCAGTGCCCGGACGGCGCAGCCCTCGGAGGCGCCGAAGTATGTAATGCGCTGCTGCGGCTCGTAATCCAGGTTCCGCAGCAGCAAATCGTCGCCGTTGAGCAGCAGCTTGCCGGTGGGCGGCATACCGGACACAATCTCCATTTTCGCCTGGCGGATGCCCTCCTGGGTGCCCAGAAATTCAATGTGGGCGGTGCCGATGTTGACAATCACCGCCACGTCCGGACGGGCAATCTGAGAAAGATAGGAAATCTCGCCGAAATGGTTCATGCCCATTTCCAGCACGGCGGCCTGGGTATTTTCCGGCATGGCCAGCACCGCCATGGGCATGCCGATGTCGTTATTGTGGTTGGCGGGCGTTTTGCTGGTAACATATGCCTGCTCCAGCACGGCGGCGACCATTTCCTTGGTGGTGCTCTTGCCCACGGAGCCGGTGACCGCCACCACCTTCGCGCCGATGCGCTTTAATTCCTCCCGGGCAATCTGCCCCAGAGCAATCCGGGGGTCGTCCACATAAATGGCGGGATAGTCTCCCACCCTGCGGCTGCACAGCACGCCGGCGGCGCCCCGCTCCATGGCCTTGGGAATAAAGTCGTGTCCGTCCCGGGCTCCCTGGAGCACGATGAACAGCTGTCCCGGCTGCAGTCCCCGGGTATCGTTGCCGGCTCCCAGAAATTCCACGTCCGCGTATTTGTCTTCTACGGTTCCGCCGCACCATTCGGCGGCCTGTTTCAGCGTTAACTTACCCATTTGTTTTCCTCAATTCCTGCAGGTGGGCGGCGACCTCCTCCCGTTCATCCAGGTGGTGCTTCTGCCCGCCGATGTCCTGATAGGTCTCGTGGCCCTTTCCTGCCAGAATAATTATATCATCTTTTTTCCCAATGTCCATAGCATATCTGATGGCTTTGCGCCGGTCTTCTATAACAATATATTCCCCGTCTTCCTGTTTTACCCCTTCCAGAATGTCTTTGATGATGGCCATGGGGTCTTCCGTGCGTGGATTGTCGGAGGTGATAACAGCGAAGTCCGCCAGCTTTACCCCGATGTGGCCCATAATGGGGCGCTTCATGGGGTCCCGGTCGCCGCCGCAGCCGAACACCGCGATGACCCTGCCCCTGCAGAAATCCTGTACGGCGGAGATCACCTTTTCCAGTCCGTCGGGGGTGTGGGCGTAGTCGATGAGGACGCTGTAGGGCATCCCAGGCGTCGGCACAACCTCCACCCGTCCCTTGACGCCGCTGACGGTTTTCAGCGCGGCGGCGCAGTCGGGAAGGGAGATGCCCAGCTGCAGGGCAATGCCCAGCACCGTCAGAGCGTTGTAAACGCTGAACCTGCCGGGAATGGGCAGGGACACCGCCGCTTTTTCGGTTCCGGACACGGCGGTGAAGGAAACGCCCTCGGAGTGCAGCTCCAGATTTTCCGCCCGGAGGTCGGCGTTTTTCTCTACGGCGGTGGTCAGCACCGGGCAGACGGCTGCCGCCAGAATTCTGTCCGCGTAGGCGTCGTCCACGTTGACAACGGCTCTTTCGCACCGGCGGAACAGCTCCGCCTTGGCGTCGCAGTAGGCGTCCATGGTCTTGTGGAAATCCAGATGATCCTCCGTCAGGTTGGTAAAGGCGGCCACGTCATACCGTATGCCGCCGATGCGCTCCAAGGCAACCGCGTGGCTGGAAACCTCCATCACCACATGGGTGCACCCGGCATCCCGCATCCTGGCAAACAGTGCCTGGAGTTCAAAGCTCTCCGGGGTGGTGCGCTCGGTGGGGATGGTTTCCGAGCCGATCATGTTGGCCATGGTTCCGATCAGACCCACCTTCGCCCCCAGGCATTTTTCCAGAACCTGCTTGAGTAAAAGCGTAGAGGAGGTCTTGCCGTTGGTGCCGGTGACGCCGATCATGGTCATGCTCCGCGCCGGATGGCCGAAGAAATTGCACCCCAGCAGCGCCAGCGCCAGCCGGTCGGATTCCACCAGAACGTAGGGAACCGCTGTCTCCGGCTTTTTCGCCGTGACCACCGCCGCCGCACCCTTTTCGATCGCCATGGGAATAAACCGGTTGCCGTCGGCGGCAAAGCCGGACACGGCAACAAACAGGCTGCCGGGGGTCACCTTCCGGGAATCGTAGAAGATTTCCCCAATGCTAAGTTCCGGGTCGGCGGTGCATTCCAGTACGGAAATGCCCTCAAAAAGTTCCTTTAGCTTCATATTTATCCTCCGTTCACTCTGAAAACCCTGTCAGTCTCGGGCTGTGGTATCCGTAAATTCCAGTGTAATGGTGGTTCCCTCGGGAACCGGGGTGTCCTTTGCCGTGCTCTGGGCCGTCACGGTGACGTTTGGCGAAACCGCGTCGTTTCCCGTCACCAGAATGTACAGCCCCAGCGCCCCGGCAGCGTCGCTGGCCTGCTGGCGGTTCATACCGGAAAAATCCGGCACCTTCACCGTCTCCACCTCCGGGGTTTCTCCGAAAAACAGAAGCACCTGGCTGCCGCCGGGGACGGTCTGCCCCGGGGCAGGGAGCTGTCCCGTCACCGTTTCCGCCGTTCCGGAAACCACCGCCGTCAGAGATTCCTTCTTCAAAAGCGCCAGCGCTTCCTTTTCCGTCATGCCGGTGTAATCCGCCATGACGATTTCCTTTCCGGCGATGTCATCCTCGGAGAAGGTTCGCTCCACCCCGAGATACGGCAGTATGTCCGCCATGATCGCCCCCACCGTGGGCGCGGCCATAACGCCGCCGGATATATAGATTCCCGTTGTGCGGGAAGGGGTATCCAATGCCGCTAGTACAATATACTCCGGATCTTCCATGGGCGCAATCCCCACAAAAGATACGATTTTATCCTGAACCCGCTGGCCGTTCTCGTCAAATACGTCAATTTTCTCGCTGGTTCCGGTCTTTCCGCCGATGGAGAAGCCCGCGACCCTGGCATTTTTTGCCGTTCCCTCCGTAACGACGGACTTAATGAGATTACGCATGGTGTCGGAGGTTTCCGGCTGAATGGTCCTGCGCACCACCGTCGGCTCCGCCTTCATGACGGTATTGCCGTCGGCGTCCAGAATCTCGGACACGATGTACGGCTCCAGCAGCTCCCCGCCGTTGACCACCGAGGCAATGGCCCGCACCAGCTGCAAGGGTGTTATTTTGAAGGTCTGCCCGAAGGAGCCGGAGGTCAGGCTGGCCGTGCCCCACTTGTCCGTATCGGTGACGAGGGCCTTGTCGAAGAACACGCCCTTGCTCTCCCCCGCCAGGTCGATTCCGGTTTTTTCCAGCACGCCGAATTTTTCCACATACTCGTAAAACCGCTCCCCGCCCAGCTTCAGGGCGATGTGGGCAAAGGCGATGTTGCAGGAATTCTGCAGCGCCTGGGGCGTCTTTTCCGCGCCGTGACCGGTGGAGCGCCAGCAGTGCAGCCGCTGGGCGCGGCCCGGAATCTGCTCCGAGCCGGAGCAGTGGAAGGAGGTATTCAGGTCGATGGCGCCGCAGTCCAGCGCCGCCGACATGGTCAGCACCTTGAAGGTGGAGCCCGGTTCATAGCCGTCTGAGATGCAGCGGTTCCGCCATTGCTTCAGCCGGGCGGCGGAAAGGGCCTGCTGATAGGCCTGCTTCCCTGCCTCATACCCTTCGCTTCCCTCCGTCTGGGCAAGATAGCCTTTCTTCAGTGCCTCCAGCTGGGCTGCCGTTTCCGGGTCGGCGATTTCCAGGTAGTTGTTGGGGTCGTAGCTGCCCAGGGTTGCCATGGCCAGGATTTCTCCCGTCTTGCAGTTCATCACCAGCCCGAAGGCGCCGTTTTGCACGTCGTATCGGTCGATGGCGGCGGAAAGCTGTTTTTCCAGGCACGCCTGGATGGTGGTATCCAGGGTCAGAATCACGCTGTCGCCCTGCCGGGAGGAAACGTAATTTTCGTAAGAAAAGGGCATATCCATTTCGTTGTTGCCCTTGGTGGTAATCACCCGGCCGGTGCTGCCGGTGAGGTAGCTGTTGTAGGCCGCCTCCACCCCTTCGCAGCCCTCGTTGGAGGCGTTGGTGAAGCCGATGACCTGGGCGGCCAGGGTACCGCAGGGGTAGGTGCGCTGGGAGGTGGGTTCCAGGTGAATGCCGGAGATGCCGCTTGCGTTGATGTAGTCCCGGACTTTTCCGGCGGTTTCCTCGTCAACGCACTTCCCCACCTGCTTGTAGCGCTTTTTGATGTCAGCCGCCTGCCGGGCAATCCAGGCCGGGTCTTCCTCCAGAATATCCCCCAACACCTGGGAGACCGCCTGGATATCCGCCTTGGACTGCTTCAGCTCATGGGGGTCCAGATAGACGTTCTCCACGCTGACGGAGGTGGCGAGCAGGTTCATGTTCCGGTCAAAAATATCCCCCCGGTCGGCGCTTACCGTGGTGGTTCGGGTCTGGTTGCGCAGCGCGAGGCTGGAATAGTAGTCGTAATCCTTTACCATCAGGATGTACAGCCGCACCGCCACCGGCACAAAGGCCAGCACCCCCAGCACCGCCGAAACCAGCAGAATCCGTCTGTGCTGCCCGCTGTCCAGGCGCAGACGATGCGCTTCCCGTTTCTTCCTCCCCATAAGCCACCGGCCTTTCCGTCAAGATACAACTTTGGGCAGCAAGGGAATCCCTCGCCGCCCATTGCAGCTGCTATCAGAATTGTATGGGGAAGTTTTGCCGTTATGCTCAGGAATCTTTGAACAAGCCCTGGAAGAACCAGACAACGTCGTCCCAGAAGGTCGGCTCCGGCTCCCGCTGGGGCACCGTCACGGTGATGGTCATGGTCTGGCATTCCTCCTTGGGAATCAGGCCGATGCCCAGAGCCTTATTCTGGACGTCCTCCAGGTCATATCCGGCCCGGTAGGTGGTTTTCAGCTCCGCGTTCTCGGCTTTCAGCTGGGAGACATAGCGGGACATGGCGTTGTATTCCGCCCAGTCGTCCCGGATCTGCAGCACGCCCAGCACCATCACCGCCAGCAGCACCGCCGCCGCCGCAATACCGGCAACGGCAATGGGATCAATCGTAATCGCCCCGACCTTTTCCCGCTTGGCAATGGGCAGCCTGGTCTTGGCCTTTTTCTTTTTTTCCTTCGGCGCCAGAACCTGGGCCTCGCTGCCGGGGACATAGAACTGACCGATATATTGAATCTTTGGCTTTTGCGTCATGCTCTATTCCCTCTTTTCGGCATTTTACAGTTTCTCACAGATGCGCAGCTTGGCGCTGCGGGCCCGTGGATTTTGTTCCAGCTCCGCATCCCCGGAGACAATGGGCTTGCGGGTAATAATCTTCACCTGGGGCTTCCGGCCGCAGACGCACACCGGAAAGTTGGGCGGGCAGACGCAGCCCTTCGCCGCCTCCGCCATGGCGCTTTTGACGATCCGGTCCTCCAGGGAATGGAAGGTAATCACCGCCAGCCGTCCGCCGGGATTCAGCAGAGGAACGGCCTTCCGCATGACCGTCTCCACCTCCCCCAGCTCGTCGTTGACGGCGATACGGATGGCCTGAAAGCTCCGCTTGGCGGGGTGCTGTTTTTCCCGCAGGGCGGAGGCCGGCATGGCGCTTTTGATCACGTCCACCAGCTCCAGGGTGGTGTCGATGGGCTTTTCCTCCCGCCTGCGGCAGATGGTCGCGGCAATCTGGGGAGCAAACCGCTCCTCGCCATAGGTATATAAAATGCGTTTCAGGTCCTCGTAGGACCATGTGTTTACAATTTGGTGGGCATCCTGGGCGCCCCCGCGATCCATGCGCATATCCAATGGTGCGTCCACCATGTAGGAAAAGCCCCGCTCCCCGTCGTCCAACTGAGGAGAGGAGACGCCCAGGTCCAGCAAAATGCCGTCCACCTTGTCAATGCCCAACTCATCAAGAGCACTATCTATCTGACTGAAATTGGCGTGTACCAGCGTCACACGCTCCTTATAGGGTTCCAGCCGCTCTGCCGCCGCCTTCAGCGCCGCGCTGTCCCGGTCGATGCCGATCAGGCGTCCGGTGGTGAGCTTTGCCGCGATCCGGCTGGAATGTCCCGCGCCGCCCAGGGTGCCGTCCACATAAATGCCCTCCGGCTTGATGGCGAGACCCTCGATGCACTCCTCCAGCAGCACGGAGACATGATGAAATTCACTCATAGGCCGATTGCCTCCAGAGACGCAAGGAGCTTTTCGGGGGTCAGGTTCTCCGCCTCAAAGGCGGCAAATTCCTCCGCGTCCCAGATTTCCGCCTGCCCCGCCCGGCCCACAATCATGACCTCCCGGCGGATTCCGGCGTAGTCCAGCAGGAACTGGGTCAGGCTGAAGCGGAACTGCTTGTCCGGGGTGCACTCGGCGGCGTTCATGAAGATCAGGCTGGTGGCGCCGGATTTCTGAGAAATGCTCAGAGCGTTATAGTTGTCCGAAAGGCGCTTCCACTCATCGGCGGTGTAAACGGTGAGACAGCGGTGACCGCAGTTGACGCCAAGGGTGACGAAAAAGGTGTCTCCCAGCTCCGGCCGCAGCTTGGCGGGCACGAACAGACGGCCTTTCTCGTCCAGCTTCGCGCTGTACTTTCCGATCACGGCGCTCACCTCCCTTTTACTCCACTTTACCGCCCTTTTACTCCATGTACAGACAGTATACTACCCGGTGCGGAAAAAATCAATCATTTTCTCAGGGATTTTTCGGTTTTCTCCGGAAAAGCGCCGTTATTCGTTCGTTTGTTCTAATAAAATGCAATATTCTAAGCTTTGTTTCCGTTTATTTGTCCCGCCGTCCGGACGTAGGGGGCGATGCCCACATCGCCCCCTATGAAAACGCCGCTCTAAAACAACAGCTTCCCGTTTTCCAGCCGCGGCTTTACCCGGCTTGGTTTTTTCCCGCAGCGCAGCAGGTAGCTTGCCAGCGGCCCTTCCACCTCGGTCTGTACCAGCCGCCGCAGCTGTCTGGCCCCGTCCCGGCCGGGACACTTTTCCAGCAGCATGGCTGCCGTCTCCTGGGGCAGCACCAGCTGGGTACCCATGGCAGCCGTCCGCTCCTGGAGCTGGCGCAGATACTTCCAGGCGATAGCCTCCATCGCCCCCCGATTCAGTGGTTCAAAGCAGACCGTCTGGTCAATCCGCCCCAGAAATTCCGGGGAAAAGGCCTGCTGCAGCGCTTCGCCGATTTCCGCGCTCCGGCCTCCCGCGCAGAAGCCCAGCCCTTCCCCCCGAATCTGGCCGCCTACGTTGGAGGTCATCACCACAATGGCGTTTTTGAAGCTCACATGCCGCCCGGTGGAGTCCGTCAGCGTCCCTTCCTCCATGATCTGCAGCAGAATGCCCAGCACGTCCGGGTGGGCTTTTTCCAGTTCGTCCATGAGCACCAGGCAGTAGGGCCGCCGCCGCACCGCCTCCGTCAGCTTGCCGCCCTCCTCATAGCCCACATACCCGGGAGGCGCGCCGATCAGGCGTGATACCGACTGCTTTTCCATATATTCCGTCATATCCAGCCGGATCATGGCCTCCCGGCTGCCGAACACCTCCTCCGCCAGCGCCCGGCACAGCTCGGTTTTGCCCACGCCGGTGGGGCCGGTGAACAAAAGACTGGCGATGGGGCGGCTTTCGTCCCGGATGCCGGAATAGCCCCGCCGCACCGCCTCCGCCACGGCGGATACCGCTTTTTCCTGTCCCACCACCTGGGCCGACAGCAGTCCCTCCAGCTCCAGCAGCCGCTCCCGTTCCCCGGCGGTGAGCCGTCCCACGGGGATTCCGGTTCTGGCGGAAACCACCCAGGCAATGTCCGCCCCGGTAACGGAGCGGGAGCGCTTTCCGTCGGAGGACTTGGACAGGCCCTGCATTTTGTCCCGCAGCTCGGCGGCTTTTTCGTATTTCCGCTCCCGTACCGCCTCGTTCAGCTCCTGCTCCAGCTCCTTCCGGGCGCTGCCGCCCCGGCACAGCTGGGTTTCCTCCATCCGCGCCCGGGCCGCGCCCTCGTCCAGCAGGTCGATGGCCTTGTCAGGCAGATACAGGTCGGGCAGATACCGCTTGGATAGGCGCACCGCCTCCTTCACCGCGTCCTCGGTGATTCTCAGGTGGTGGTGCCGCTCCAGCCCCGGCTTCAGCGCCCGGAGAATGGCAAGGGTCGCCTCCTCGCTGGGTTCCTCCACCACCACCGGGCGGAAACGCCGCTCCAGGGCCGCGTCCTTTTCGATATACTTCCGGTATTCCTCCCGGGTGGTCGCTCCCAGCATCTGCAGCTCCCCCCGTCCCAGAGCGGGCTTGAAGATATTCGCCGCGTCAATGGCGCCCTCGGCGGCGCCCGCACCCACGATGGTGTGCATTTCGTCCACAAAGAGAATCACGTCCCCGCTGCGCCGGATCTCCCCCAGCACATCCCGCAGCCGCTCCTCAAATTCCCCCCGGTACTTGGTGCCCGCCACCAGCGACGCCATGTTCAGGCTCACCAGCCGTTTGTCCTTCAGCTGGGGCGGCACATTGCCCACCGCCATCCGCTGGGCCAGGCCCTCGGCAATGGCGGTTTTGCCCACCCCGGGTTCCCCCACCAGGGCGGGATTGTTCTTATTTTTCCGGCACAAAATGCCGATCACCGTGTCGATTTCCTTCTCCCGGCCGATGACCGGCTCCATGGACGCGGCTTTTACAATCAGATCCTCACTGAACTGCTCCAGAAGTTTCGTTGAGACCCCCTCCTTCTTTCCCGTAACGGGAGCGCTCTGCTCCCAGCGTAAATACTCCAGCGTATGGGTAAACAGCGCATCGGCGCTGACACCGTTGAGCCGCAGCAGCTCCCCCGCCGCGCTTTGTTCCTGCCGGGCCATGGCAAGCAGCAGGTGCACCGGCGCAACCTGACGGCTGTGCAGAAGCTTTGCTTCCTGTGCCGCGCCCCGAAGCAGGCGCTTCGCCTCTCCCGTCAGGCCCTGGGGCAAAGGCAGCGACGGAGTACCCCTGCCGTAAAGAAGCAGCGCCATGGCCTCCGTCAGCTCCGGGTCCATCCCCAGCATCCGCAGCACCTGCTCCGGAATGCCCGGCTCCTGAGCCAGAGCCAGCAGCAGATGGGCGGAGCCCACATAGCTGTGGCCCAGACTTCTCGCCTTCTGCCCGGCGCGCTGAATCAGATCGGCGGTGAGCGTATCAAGCTGCATGGTATTCCTCCTTGGTTAGCCTGGGATAACGCAAAAAATGCTTCCTTTTCCGGAAAATTCTCACCACACCAGGGAAAAATTATTCAGCACTTTTTGAAAAAAGGAATTGCATTTTCCGAAATCCATGCTACAATGAAGCTACGTTAATATCCTAACGTACACTACATACTAGATAATGGAGGTAACACCATGGCTTACAACATTACTGACCGCTGTGTCGCTTGCGGCTCCTGCGCCGAGCAGTGCCCCGTCGAGGCTATTTCCGAGGGCGACGGCAAGTACGAAATCAACCCCGATATCTGCGTCTCCTGCGGCTCCTGCGCCGAGCAGTGCCCCGCCGAGGCTATCGAGGAAGTGTAATCTCCCCTCACACCCGAATTGGCCTGCGCAAGCGCTTGCGCAGGCCGATTTTTTCAGCACGGAGGCTGCCATGGAACTGCTGCCAAATGGCTTAACCCTGAACCTTGCCGAGGGAGAATTCCCCTTAAGCACCGACTCCATGGTGCTGTCCGGCTTTGTAAAGCTGCCGAAAAACGCCCGGGTGCTGGATCTTGGCTCCGGCTGCGGTACTCTGGGTCTGCTGCTGTGCGCCTCGGACGGCAGCTGCCTTGTCACCGGCGTGGAGCTGTCGGGGCGGGCCCACCTTTCAGCTCTGGACAACATCCGCCGCAACAACCTCGACGCCCGTATGGAGAGTATATGCGCCGACCTGCGGCAACTTCCCGGCTGCGTAAATGCAGGAGAATTTGACGTCTGCGTCTCCAATCCCCCCTATTTTTCCGGCGGCCCTGCCAGCAGGATTTCGCCGGCAGCCCGGCGGGAGGATACCTGCACCCCGGCGGAGCTGTTCCGCGCCGCCGCCCGGGCTTTGAAATACGGGGGCGACTTCTATCTCGTCCACCGTCCGGAGCGTCTGGCGGAGCTGATCGCCCGGGGCGCGGAGGAAAAGCTGGAAGCCAAGCGGCTGTGCCTGATACGCCACCGGGAGGGCGCGCCGGTGAGTCTCATCGCGGTGCAATTCCGCAAGGGCGCAAAGCCGGGGCTTTGCTGGGAGGAACACGCCCTATATGACGCTCAGGGCGACCCGACCCCCTATTACCAAAGGATTTACCATCTTCCCATTTCTTATCAGGAGGCTTGACCATGCCCGGAATGCTCTATCTCGTCCCCACTCCCATCGGCAATCTGGGGGACATCTCCCAGCGCTGCCGGGAAACCCTGGAAAGCGCGGACTTCATCGCCGCCGAGGACACCCGGGTGACGCTGAAGCTGTTAAACCACCTGGGAATCAAAAAAAGCCTTGTCAGCTACTACGAGCACAACAAGGCCATGAAGGGCGATAAAATTGTGGACCGGATTCTCGCGGGGGAAACCTGCGCCCTGGTCTCCGACGCGGGCAGCCCCGCCATCTCCGACCCCGGGGAGGATTTAGTCAAACAGTGCGCCGAAGCGGGCATCACCGTCTGCGCCATTCCCGGCCCCTGCGCCGCCATCACGGCGCTGAGCATTTCCGGTCAGTCCACCGGGCGGTTTTGCTTTGAGGGCTTCCTCTCCACGGCGAAGAAAAGCCGCCGGGAGCATCTGGACGCCCTGCGGGGAGAAACCAGAACCATGATTTTCTACGAAGCCCCCCACAAGCTCCTGTCCACCCTGGCGGATATGGCGGAGGTATTCGGGGGCGACCGGCCCATCAGCCTGTGCCGGGAGCTGACCAAGCTCCACGAGGAGGTCGTCCGTACCACCCTGGGACAGGCCGTGGCAACGTACACCGAAACGCCGCCTAAGGGGGAATTCGTCCTCATCGTCGCAGGCGCGCCGGAAGTCAAAAAGGAAACCGCCACCGAAGGCGACGCCGCCGCCCGGGTCGCCCAGCTGATGGCACAGGGCGTCAGCCGCAAGGACGCGGTCAGGCAGACCGCCGCCGAGCTGGGGCTTCCCAAAAATGTGGTTTACGACATTGCATTAAAAGACCCTGAATGACTTTGGTCATTCAGGGTCTTTCCTATGGTGCTTTGCCTTCTGCCGGTTCAATAATCCGACATTCTTTTCACGCAGTCCCGGCAGACATTCTTCCCCCGGAACGTAATCAGTCCCTGAGCAGAGCCGCAGAATACGCAAGCCGGTTCAAACTTCTGCAGAATAATGCGGTCATTCTCCATGAAGATTTCCAGCTCATCCCGCTCCTCAATATCCAGTGTGCGGCGCAGTTCAATCGGCAGAACAATTCTGCCAAGCTCATCTACCTTCCGGATAATTCCCGTTGACTTCATCGCAGCCAGCTCCCTCCCGTCGTTCCGGGCTTCACGGCAGCCCCGCAACGGCTTATGTACATTATCATTATACAATGTATTCACTCGACAGTCAAATACTTTTTTCAAATAATTTGGTAATTTGTTAAAATTATCCATTCATTTCTCAGAGAAACCAGCATATTGTACATCAAGGGAGGGGACAGACATGGTAATGAGCTGGGTTTGGACGGGCATGGTTCTTCTGAGTATCCTATGTGGGGCGATTTTGGGAAACGGAAGCGCCCTGGCGGCTGCTACCGTGCAGGGCGCGCAGGCAGGAATCACCCTGGCGATTTCCATGGCGGGAAGCCTGTGCCTCTGGACAGGGGTCGGGCGGCTGATGGAGCAGGGCGGGCTGACCCAGGCGCTTTCCCGGCTTCTCCGGCCGGTGCTGTACCGCGTTTTTCCCGGTACCAGAACCGATGCCGCCCTGGCCCGGGACTTGAGCGCCAACATCTGCGCCAATTTTCTGGGTCTGGGCAACGCCGCCACCCCCATGGGCATTCAGGCGGCCAAGCGGATGAAGCGGGGAGACACGGCAACGGACGAGCTGTGCCGTCTGATCGTGCTGAACACCGCCTCCATTCAGCTGATTCCGGCAAACGTGGCGGCGGTGCGCAGCGCCCTGGGCTGCGCAACCCCCTTTGACATTCTTCCGGCGGTGTGGATCACAAGTCTTTGCTCCGCCGCTCTGGGGGTTACCGCGGCGTGGCTGTTGGGAAAGGTCTGGCGGGAATGACGGATTATCTTGTCCCGGTGCTGCTGTTTGCGGCGTCGGCGCTGGTTCTTCGAAAAAAAGAAAACGCCTACGACCTTCTGCTTCAGGGCGGCGCGGAGGCTCTTCGGCTTCTGACTGCCATTGTCCCGGCGCTGATTGCACTGCTGACGGCGGTGTATATGCTTCGCGCCTCCGGCGCGGTAACGCTTCTCAGTCAGGTTCTCAGGCCTGTGTTTTCCTTTTTCGGCATTCCGCCGGAAACCGCCATGCTGGTGCTCGTCCGTCCCATCAGCGGCAGCGCCGCTCTGGCCGTGGGCGCGGAGCTGATGGCGGAGTACGGCGTGGATTCCGCCGTCGGGCGGACGGCAGCGGTAATGCTGGGCTCCACCGAAACCACCTTTTACACCATCAGCGTCTATTTCGGTGCGGCGGGGATCAAAAAGACCCGCTACACCCTTCCGGCGGCGCTGTTTGCGGATTTCGTAGGCTTTTTCATGGCCTCCTGGACGGTGCGGTGGCTTTTCTGAAATGCAAAATGCAAAATGCTGAATGCAGAATTTCTGTCCTGAGGGGACACCTTCATTCTTCATTCAGCATTTTGCATTCAGCATTTATTATTCCGGCTTCGGCCCGCTGCTGCGTCTTCTGCGGCGGCGGGGACGTGGCGTATCCTCGGGGTCGGCCTTTTCCGCCCGGCGGGCGTAGGCCTCCGCAGCCTCGGAGGTGGCCTCGTAGGTCAGGCGGCTGACCCGGATCAGGCCGTCTTGCTGCTGGGAAAGCCGCACCCGGATCAGGAATTTTCCGTGCTCCGGGCAGGTGGCCAGATCCATGTACCGGTGCCCCGGCTGGGAGAACCACCGGGAGCCCAGCATCCGTCCGCCGCAGACCGGGCACTTGTTCTCCTCCCCGGACATGGCGGCCAGTGCCGCCCGCTTGTCGGCGTAGTCATAGAACACCTTCCTAGCGATGCAGCCGGGCAGCTCCGCGCCGTGGAAGCCGTTCTCGTGGCTCTTCAGCGCCGCGTCATACTCTTCCGCGCCCCGCTTCAAATCCAGCATGGCGCAGATCAGGGCGGTGTGGTAGGCATCTCCCAGGGCGTCGTGAGCGGGCCGGGTGGGCTGGATGCTGAACATCTCCATGGCGGTTTTCAGGGCCTTCTGGGAGGTGGAGCCGTCGGTCTGGGCGTTGAACATCATCTGGGCATTGTACCACCGGGCGGTAAAGCTCTCGTCCAGGCCATAGAGCCGCAGATTCTCCCTCAGAATCCCGATGTCGTCAAAGCCCCAGGTGAGAAACACCACGTCCTCCCCGCACCAGCTGCGGAACCGTTCCATGGCCTCGGGAAAGGGCACGCCCTCCTCCCTCAGCTGGGTCTCCTTGATGCCGGTGAGCTTGCTGACCCGGCGGTTAAGACGGCGGTAGTATTTGGGCTTGACCATGATCTGGAACTCGTCTTCCACAAACTGCTCCTCCGACACCCGGACGGCGCCGATCTGGATAATCTCACCCCGGATGTCCACAGGCAACACCTTCTTGGAAGAGGGCGACCCGGGCCAGGGCTGATTCCATTCCATATCCAAAACAACATAATCCATGCGCGTAACCTCTGTTTTTATAATCCTACGCGCTATCATACCACACCAAAGCGGCATCTGTAAACAGAAAGTTGAAAAACTTCTGATTTCCCGGAGAATAAATGGACGTGGAACGTTGCGGTATTTCCTCCGGAAATGATTGAATCCGTCGCGGAGCGACACCTTATCTTTCAACTTTCAATTTTCAATTGTCAATTTTCAGCCGTTCCCTCCATGCTCCCCTCCTGCCAGCCGGCGCTCTTGCCGCACACCGGGCAGGGATCACAGGCGCGGACGCCCTCGTAGGCATAGCCGCAGTTCAGGCAGCGCCAGCGGATCGGCGCTTCCTTCTCCGTCAGCTCGCCCTTGAGAAGCTGCTCCTCCAGAGAGTGAAACTGGCTGTGGTGCACGCCCTCGATTCTGGCAATCTGCATCCACAGCAGGGCGGCGTCCTTGAAGCCCTCCCGGCGGGCCATCTCCGCGAAGCCGGGGTATACGTCGTCATGCTCTTCCTTTTCCCCGTCGGCGGCAAAGCCAAGGTTCTCAACTGTCGTTCCAAGCTGGAAAGGATATCCTCCGTTTACCTCCAGATTTTCGCCGCAGCCTCCCAATTTTTGCAGCATTTCCAGGAATTCCTCGGCATGAACCGCCTCGTTTGCCGCCGTTTCCTCGAATACCCGTGCAATCCACTCCTGGTTTTCCTTCCGCGCAATCCCGGCATACACGGTATAGCGGCTTCTCGCCTGAGATTCTCCGGCAAAGGAGCGGGCCAGGTTTTTCCTGGTTTCCGAATACAAAAAATCCATAAAATACTCCCCTTTCCCGGATAGGATACCCGGGAAAGGGGAAAAGAATACCCGGAGAGCGTCCGCCCTCCGGGTTTTGCAGGAATATTTACAGCAAATCCTTCACCAGGGACAGGGCAGCCTCGTCCGCCACCAGAGTGAAGTCGGGGTGCAGCTGCAAAATGGAGCCGGGAGCCTGGGGACGGATGGGGCCGAAGAAGCAGTCCTTCACGGCCTGGGCCTTGTTCTCGCCGTTGACCACCAACAGCACCCGCTTGGCCTTCATGATGGAGCCAATGCCCATGGTGTAGGCGTGGGTGGGAACGTCCTCCCGGGCAGCAAAGAACCGGGCATTGGCGTCAATGGTGGAAGCGGTCAGCGCCACCTTGTTGGTGCCCTTGGCGAAGGCGTCGGCAGGCTCGTTGAAGCCGATGTGGCCGTTGGGGCCAAGACCCAGCAGCTGCAGATCCGCGCCGCCGAAGGCATCGATCACCGCGTCATACCGGGCGCACTCCTCTTCCGCGTCGGGGTTCATGCCGTTGGGGATATTGCAGTTGGCCTGGTTGATGTTCACATGATCAAACAGGTTGGTGCGCATAAAGTAGGCGTAGCTCTGGTCATGCTCCGCGGGAAGCCCTACATACTCGTCCAGATTCACGGTTCTGACCTGGGAGAAGTCCAGCTCGCCCGCCTCGTATTTGGCGATCAGCTCCCTGTAGGTACCCACGGGGCTGCTGCCGGTGGCAAGGCCCAGTACGCAGTCGGGCTTCAGATAGATCTGAGCGGCAATGATGTTTGCGGCCTTACGGCTTACATCCTGATAATCCTTGGCGCGAATCAGTCTCATTTTGTATATTTCCCCTTTCATGATGTACGCGGTACTCGTTCCATACGGTCATATTGTAGCATCTTTTCCCTTTTCTGTACAGTCTTTTTATACAGGATAGTTCATTCTGGTAAATCCATTCGCTTTTTCTGCTCATCTTGATTCTGGCCTTAATTTATATCATGATTTTGGCACTATATTTATAGCCAGAATTCGCTATACTATTGCCATACCAATTCAGGAGGGAATCCAAATGGAAAAGAGTAAACTCACCACACGAAAGATCGTTTTCACCGCGCTGATGGCGGCCTTGACCGTAGCCGGCTCCGCGCTGCGCATCACCCTGCCCCTGGACATTGCGGGCACCACGTCCTTCCACCTGGGCAACATCATGTGCGCCCTCAGTGGCATCCTGCTGGGACCCTGGCTGGGCGGTCTGGCCTCCGGCTTGGGCTCCGCCATCTATGACATTATGAACCCGCTTTACATCTCCGAGTGCTGGATCACATTTCTGACCAAGGGGGCCTACGGCCTGGTAGCCGGTCTCATCATCCGGGCAGGCTCCAAAAAGCTCGGCTACGGCAAGGCGATTCTCGCCACCCTGGCCGGCGCTGTGACCTACGCCGCGCTGTACCTGGCCAAGAGCTATTTCTACAGCGGTCTGCTCATCAAGGGCCTGACCACCGACGCCGCGCTGCTCACCGTGGTGGGCAAGCTCCCCGCAACCGTCTTCAACGCCGCAGTGGCTGTCATCTTCGCCCCCATTCTGGCCATCGCCATCCGCAAGGCGCTGGAGGAAAACCATCTGACCCTGGAATAACGCTAGCTGCCAAATCAGCCGCCCGATACCGGGCGGCTGAGAGTGTCGAAAAAACCCTTCGGGCTTTTCCGACATAATTCTGCAGTCTGCTGCGCGCAGAATTTGTTCGCCGGCGGCGAACAAATCCCACACTTGCAGCCTGAGAAGTATTTTCGGCCAGGTACACGCCCCGGCCGAAAATGATTTAAATTCTTTTTGCCGCTGGCGCGGCAAACTCTGCGAGGCTTTTTTGACAATCTGAGCCGCCCGATACCGGGCGGCTGTTTTTCTTTCAACAGTTTGCGATTTCTTAACACTTCTTCCGGAGGCGGTGTTATAATAATCTTAAAGAAACTGAAAACACTTTCAGGAGGAATTCACATGTCTCTGTATGGTCATCTTTTCCGTTATCATGCGGCCCGATCCGACCGCAAGCGGGATGCCGCCATTCCCCTTCCCGCCGATATCACCGAATGCCGCAATATTTCCTATGGTCCCTACGGCAGCAACAGCCTGCTGGACGTATACTATCCCGACGGCACCGCCGCTCCCCTGCCCACCATCGTCAGCGTCCACGGTGGAGGATACGTATACGGCACCAAGGAAATCTACCGCCGGTACGGAATGGATATGGCCCGCCGGGGCTTTGCCTTCGTCAATTTCAACTACCGTCTCGCCCCCAAGTGGAAGTTCCCCACCCCTCTGGCGGATACCAACGCAGTGATGCAGTGGGTGGTTCAGAACGCCCAGCGGTATCACCTGGATCCCGACCGGATTTTCCTGGTGGGCGACTCCGCCGGTGCCCAGCTGGCCAGCCAGTACGCCGCGATGATCACGAATCCCGCATACGCCTCCCTGTTTTCCCTGCATCTGCCCCCTGTCCATATCCGGGCGCTGGGATTGAACTGCGGCGTTTACGACCTGGCGGCTCAGGCTGCTTTGCCCCGGAAGGATATCACCCTGGACTATCTGGGCAAGTCTCTCCCTGCGGACGATCCCCGGCTGCAGGTGCTTGCCGCCGTCACGGACAAATACCCGCCCGCCTTCATCACCACCGCCTGCCACGATTTCCTCTGGGAAAACGCCGAGCCCATGTGCCGGCTGCTCCAGGAGAAAGGCGTGGAAGCCCAGTGGCGCTGCTACGGCACCGAGGGTGACAAAACCGTGGGCCATGTGTTCCACGTCAACATTGCCCTGCCGGACGCCGTGCAGTGCAACGACGATACGGCGGAATTCTTCCGGAAATATACGGACTGAGCAAAGCGCGTGCCGCGGAAAAATCCGCGGCACGCGTTTTATTATGCGAGGAACCGTATCAGAGCCTTCCCATTTCGGTAATGTCATCAACTTTTAATTCCACTGTAGGGCGGGGGCTTGCCCCCGCCGTCTGCCAGGATTACGAATTCGCCGAAACGAGACAAAAACGAAACATTCTACCGCGCGGCGGGGGCAAGCCCCCGCCCTACGCTTGCCTGTTCCAGATGTTTACACTTAGGTTGATAACATTGCCCCTTTGGCGCTCCAAGTTACATTTTTTCGAAATATTGCGGGTATTCCTCTTCGTCCAGGTCCCGGTAAGGATACACCCTTCCCCATCCGTCGGCGGTTTTCTGAATGCTGCTGCGGTGGGAGGACAGCAGCCGGACAATGTTGTAGACGTTGATCCAGATCTCCGAGTTGCACTCCTTCTGGCTCTCGTCGAACACCAGCTCCAGGCCGAAATGCAGGTGCACCGTCTCGATATTGTTCACGTTTTCCTTGTCGGAATACCCGGTTCTGCCCATGAAGCCGATCAGGTCACCCGCCTGCACAATGTCCCCCTCCGCCAGTCCCGGAGCAAAGGGCGCGTTCTTCTGCAGATGGGCATAATAATAGTAGCGGCGGCTGTCAAAGCTGCGGATGCCCACCCGCCAGCCGCCGTAGCGGTTCCAGCCCATGGCCTCCACCACGCCCCCCTCCACCGCCACAATGGGGGTTCCCTGGGCGCCCATGAGATCGTTGCCCAGGTGCTTTCGACGGAAGCCAAAGGAACGGGCCACGCCAAAATCGTCGCAGTGGCTGTAGCCGTACCCCGCCGCGATGGGGCTGAAGGCCTTCAGGCCGTAGGTTGGCACCCATTGCCCATCCTTTTCGATGGCGTAGCTGCCAACCAGGCCCCCCAGGGCGGCGGTGTAGGCCCGGTGGTAATAGTCATAGTATTTGTACAGGTCGCCCAGCAGTTCCTCCGGAGATAAGTCCTTTTTCAAGTCCGCCACGGCCTTTTTGACCCCAGCCAGGCCGCATTTGCCCCCGGTACGGCAGGCCGCCAGGGCCAGGGTGTCAATCCAGGAAATGTGCTTCTCCTGATCAAACGTCGCGATATCCTGCTCCAGAGCGTACTTCATGGATTCATAAGAGACATCAAAATCCACCCATTTGATGGTATCCGCCCGGACGGGCAGCACCAGCAGGGGCAAAATGAGTATGGACGCCAAAAACCGCTTCATATCCTCACCTCTTGGGTTAGGGTATGAAGCGGCCGTTTTTTTATCAGTGGAAATGATTGTATACACTTCCCCTTCGGAAATGATTCCGATTTGTCCGCAAAGCGGACACCTCAATTTAGCATTTAGCATTCAGCATTTCGCATTATCCTTTGCGCCCATCGTGTCACTGCAAATCCCGCA
>CAMAKJ010000013.1 GCA_945836055.1 uncultured Clostridia bacterium
GGTAGTCAAAGGCGTGCATGGGCTGGCCGTACTCCAGCATGACGTAGTTGGTGATATCCACGATGTTGTTGATGGGCCGGACGCCGTTGGCACGCAGACGCTGCCGCAGCCACTTGGGGGAGGGGCCGATCTTCACGTTGGCCACCATCCGGGAGGTGTAGCGGTTGCAAAGCTCAGTGGCGGGCACCTCCACGTCCAGATAGTCGTAGATGTCACCGGCATCGGAGCCGTGGACCACAGGCTCGTGGTGGCGCATGGGCTTGCCGAAGGCGGCGGCAGCCTCCCGGGCCAGGCCGATGATGCTGTAGCAGTCCGGGCGGTTGTTGGTGATTTCAAAATCCACGATGGTGTCGTCGTTGCCGATGACCAGATTGATGTCTTCTCCCACCGTGCAGTCCTCGTCGTTCAGAATCCAGATACCGTCGGCGAACACGCCGGGCAGGTCGTTCTGGGTCAGTCCCAGCTCGGCGAAGGAGCAGAGCATACCGTTGGACACCTCGCCCCGGAGCTTACCCTTGGTGATGTGAACGCCGCCGGGGAGCCAGGAGTTGTGCTGGGCGACGGGCACCAGGTCGCCCTCATGGACGTTCTGGGCGCCGGTGACAATCTGCAAAGGCTCCCCTTTGCCCACGTCCACCTGGCAGATCCACATATGGTCGGAATTGGGGTGGCGCACCATGGACAGCACCTTGCCGACCACAACGTTCCTGATTTCCCCGTCCATGCGCTCCCAGGTCTCCACCTTCTGACCGAAAACCGTCAGGGTTTCCACAAATTCCTTATCGGAGACATGGGACAAATCCACGAATTCCTCATTCAGCCATTTTCTGTTGAGCTTCATCGTATTTCCCTCCTTAGAACTGGTTCAGGAACCGGATGTCGTTGTCGAAGATCAGACGCAGGTCGTTGATCTTCATGCGGCCCATGGCGAGTCTTTCCAGGCCCATGCCGAAGGCGAAGCCGGAGTAGATTTCCGGGTTAATGCCGCAGTTTTCCAGCACCTTGGGGTGCACCATGCCGGCGCCCAGCAGCTCGATCCAACCCTCCCCGTGGCAGGTGGAGCAGACCTGACCGTCCACCTCGCCGGTGCCGTGGCACTTGTGGCACTGCATGTCCATTTCGCAGCTGGGCTCGGTGAAGGGGAAGTGATGGGGGCGGAAGCGCATTACGGCGTCTTCGCCGTAGATTTTCCGCATGATGGTGGTCAGCGCGCCCTTCAGGTCGCCCATGGTGATGTTCTCCGCCACCACCAGACCCTCGATCTGGTGGAACATGGGGGAGTGGGTGGCGTCGGCCTCGTCCTTGCGGAACACACGGCCGGGGGCCAGCATACACAGGGGCGGCTTGTGATTCTCCATGTAGCGGATCTGCATGGGGCTGGTCTGGGTGCGCAGAAGCACACTGTCGTCACCGGTAAAATAGAAGGTATCGGAGCGATCCCGGGAGGGGTGACCTTCCTCAATGTTCAGCCGGGTGAAGTTGTAGCTTGCCAGCTCCACCTCGGGGCCGTCCACCACCTGGTAGCCCAGACCCACAAAGATGTCCTTGATGGTCTGCAGCACCTGGTTCATGGGGTGCTGGTGGCCGATGGACACAGTCTTGCCGGGAATGGTCACGTCTACAGCCTCAGCAGCCAGCTTGGCCTCCAGAGCGGCAGCGTGAATGTCGGCCTTCCGGCTCTCCAGCTTTTCCTCGATGCTGGCACGGACGGAGTTGGCCAGCTGCCCCATCACGGGGCGCTCCTCAGCGGAGAGCTTGCCCATCTGCTTTAAGACGGCGGTCAGTTCGCCCTTCTTGCCCAGCAGCTTGACGCGAAGCTCTTCCAGGGCGGCAGGGGTAGAGGCAGCGTCCAGCGCTGCCAGAGCATTCTGCTTGATCTGCTCCAATTGTTCTTTCATGTTCATTCCTCCTGAAAGGTTGACTACAAAAAAATAAACCCTCCATCCCAAATCGGGACGAAAGGCATAGCTTCCGCGGTACCACCCGCTTTTCGCCGAAACGGCGCGCTTTCCGGTGCTGACACACCTGAGACCTTTAACGCAGTCACGCGGCCAACTCTACTGTCCGTTCAAGCGGCAGCTCCTGGGAGAAAGCCCGGCATCGCACGCAAGCGGATTCCACCATCCCGCTCTCTCTGTCGCCGCAAACCGATACAAGGCAGCCCAATCAATGCTTTTTCCATATCCCCGTTATATTAGCATATACGATCAAAATATGCAAGCACTTTTTTGCAGAGAGTCGGAATTCGGGAAATCTCTTGACGCGGCCGCCCAGGAGTGGTATGGTTGATGCATGGAACAGCAAAGGAGTGCATGACAATGAAATACGAATCCACCCAGCAGGCGCTGTCCTGCCTGCGCAAGCTGGAGCAGACCCTGGCAGCGTACAACCACGTCACCGGCGTTCTCTATCTGGACGCCACCACCGCCGCGCCCAGCGATACCTGGGAGGGGCGGGGCAAGACCATGGAGGTCATGTCCCAGGTGACCTACGATCTGCTGGCAAACCCGGAAAACGGGGAGCTGCTGTCCTATCTGGAAGAACACAGCGGCGAACTGGACGCCCAGGCCAGACGGGAAACGGAGGTTGTCCGCAAGAACTACGACCAGATTCACCGCATTCCGGCGGAGGAATACGTGGCATACTCCGTGCTGATCAACGATGCGGAGAGCGTCTGGCACAGAGCCAAGCTGGCGGACGATTTTGATGCTTTTGCTCCGTATCTTGAGAAAATCACCGAATGCAACCGAAAATTTGCAGGATATTACCATCCGGAAATGCAGCCTTACGATGCTCTGCTGAACGAGTATGAGGAGGGAATGAACACCAAGACCCTGGACGCTTTCTTTGCCCAGCTCCGGGAGACGATTGTTCCCCTGATTGCAAAAATCCAGAAAGCTCCCCGGATTGACGATGCCTTCCTCTACCGCCGGTATCCCGTGGAAATCCAGCGGAAGCTGTCCGACTATCTGATGGGGGTCATGGGCATTGACCGCACCCACTGCGGCATCGCAGAGACGGAGCACCCCTACACCACCAATTTCAACAACAAGGACGTGCGCATCACCACCCACTACTATGAGAACAATCTGGTGTCCTCCATGTTCTCCGTGATTCACGAAGGGGGCCACGCCCTGTACGAGCTGGGGGCGGACGACTGCTACAATTACACCGCGCTTTCCGGCGGCGTGTCCATGGGCATTCATGAAAGTCAGAGCCGGTTCTATGAGAACATCATCGGCAGAAGCCCCGCCTTTGTCCACGCGGTGTTTCCCAAGCTGAAGGAGCTGTTTCCGGAGCAGCTTTCCGACGTGAACGAGGACAAATTCTACCGGGCCATCAACAAGGCGGAGCCGTCCCTCATCCGCACCGAGGCCGACGAGCTGACCTACTGCCTGCACATCATGGTGCGCTACGAGATTGAAAAGCAGCTCATCGCGGGGACGCTGGCGGTCAGGGACGTGCCCGGCGAATGGAAACGGCTGTACAAGGAATATCTGGGGGTGGATGTGCCCAGCGACCGGGAGGGCTGCCTGCAGGACAGCCATTGGAGCGGCGGAAGCATCGGATATTTCCCCTCCTACGCTCTGGGCAGCGCCTACGGCGCCCAGATGCTGAGCAAAATGCAGGAGGAAATCGGAGACATCTGGGGCGACGTGGCGAAGGGTGATCTTGGCAAGGTCACCGGCTGGCTGAGAAGCCACATCCACCGCTATGCCAGCTTCCAAAAGCCCGGCGAGCTGTTCCGGTCCGTCTGCGGGGAGTTCGACGCGAAATACTATACGGACTACCTGACGGAAAAGTATACGAAGCTGTACAATCTGTAACGCAATGGTGAGACTGAATCACGGGGACGTTTTATCTCTTCTTCCCGACCGGAACCCCTGGGGACATAAGGGCGATTTCGGTAAGCTTCTGCTGCTCTGCGGCAGCCGGGGCTACACAGGGGCGGCATATTTTGCCGCCATGGGCGCCCTCCGGGCAGGAGCGGGACTGGTGTTTCTCGGTGTGCCCGAGAGTATCTACGCCATTGAGGCGGTGAAGCTGAACGAGCCGGTAGTCTTTCCTTTGCCCGATGAGGGCGGTATGCTCAGCGAGACTGCCGTGCCGAAAATCCTGAACAGACTGCCGAAGATGGATGCCGTGCTCATCGGCCCCGGGCTGGGGCAGTCTGACGGGACACTGGCGGTTGTTAAGGCGGTGCTGGAAAACGCAGCCTGCCCGGTGGTTGCGGATGCCGACGGCATAAATGTGCTGCGCGGGCATAGAGATATACTGCGCGGAAGAAGCAATCCCACCATCCTCACGCCCCATGCCGGGGAGTTTACCCGCCTGGGGGGCGTGATCGGGAATGACCGCATGGCCGCCGCCATGACCCTTGCCGGTGACCTTGGGTGCGTTGTTCTGCTGAAGGGGCACGAAACCTGCATCGCAGACGGAAAAACTCTGTACGTCAACCCCACCGGAAATCCGGGCATGGCGGTGGGCGGCAGCGGGGACGTGCTGGCGGGCATTATCACGGCGCTGCTGGGGCAGGGGCTTGCCCCTCTGGAAGCCGCCGCCTGCGGTGCGTGGCTCCATGGCGCGGCAGGCGACCTGTGCGCCAAAGCGCTGGGGCAGTACGGAATGCTGCCAACGGACATGCTGAATACCCTTCCGCGACTACTGAAATAAGGCGGGGTTCCTTTGAAAAAATGGACGGCGGTTCTGGTGATGCTGGTGTTTCTCTCCGGGTGTTCCGGAAAATCCAGGGAGCTGCAGCGGGGGCTGGATCTCCGGTCGGAGCTGCTGAAGGCTTCCCAATGCCGCTTTTCCTGTGAGATTACAGCGGATTACGGGAACAAAACCTACACCTTTTCCATGGACTGCCAGGGGGATGCCCAGGGCAATCTGACCTTCACGGTCACCGAACCGGAGACCATCGCGGGGATCACCGGGAAAATTGCAGATGGGGAAGGCAGCCTGACCTTTGACGATACGGCGCTGCAGTTTGACCTGATGGCGGACGACCAGCTCAGCCCCGTCAGCGCTCCCTGGATCCTGCTGAAAACCCTCCGGGAGGGCTTTATCACCTCGGCCGGGATGGAGGGGGAACGGCTCCGTCTGAGCATTGACGACAGCTACGAGGACGACGCCCTGCACCTGGACGTCTGGGTGAACGGCGAAAACCGGCCGGAAACCGTGGAAATCCTCTTCTCAGATCGGAAGATCCTGTCGCTTGCCGTCAAAAGCTTTGAAACCGCGTAGCCTTTTGGCGCATCCGCGCATAGGATATTTTACCAGTCGGCCGTATAAATCTCCGGCAGGCGTGGGACAATAGCATTACCGCGTTACATATGGATTCATCCGGTAGCGTGGGTATTGATGCACGGAGAGTGAAAGCTATGACGGAACCATCAGTCAAACGGGGCGACATATTCTACGCCGATCTGTCGCCGGTTGTGGGCAGTGAGCAGGGGGGCACCCGGCCTGTTTTAATTGTACAGAACGATACCGGCAACCGCCATTCCCCCACGGTCATCGCGGCGGCCATTACCAGCCAGACGGGCAAGGCCCGGCTTCCCACCCATATCAACATCGCGGGAGGCAGCGTGGGCTTAAGCAAGGATTCCATCATCCTTCTGGAGCAGATTCGCACCATCGACAAACGCCGCCTGCGGGAGCACATGGGGCACCTGGACGACAGCCAGATGGCCCAGGTGGACGACGCCATCGCGGTGAGCTTCGGCCTCCCCGGCGGCGGGAGAGCAACGTAATCCTGATACGAGGTACGGAGATACGAGATAGAAGATACGAGATATGGGAATAAAGGAATCGTGGAGATATGTCGCAATCAAGATTATCTTCTATCTCGTATCTAGTATCTTGTATCTTCAATTTGTATCTTCTGTCTCGTCTCGGGTGGAATCCTCCGCCTCTTTGCTGCATACACTTGCGGCAGGGAGGCGTTTTGCTTTGGATTACGGTGTTTACTTTGGCAAGGAGCAGGTGGGAAAGGTGCAGGTGCAGCGGCAGGGGTTATACTACCGGTTTACCTGCCGGTGCCGGATTTCGGGAGACGTGATGTGCCGGCTTTGGGTTTCCAGCGGGGACAAGCGGGAAAATCTGGGGCTGGTTGTACCTATGGACGGCGGTTTTGGCTTAAATACATCCCTGCCGGTGAAGCGGCTGGGAGAAGGGGAGCTGACCTTTACCCTGCTTCCCAAGCATGACGCGCCAACCGGTAAATTTGTTCCCATTTCTCCGGAAGAGCCCTTTGCCTACATAGAGCGGCTGAAGGAAGCCTATCTGGTGCGCAAGGGAGAACAGGTGGGGATTGAGCTTCCGGAATGAAAAACGGCAGGAACGGGGACAATCCCTGTTCCTGCCATTTTGGTATTACAGTTCGATTTCCAATCCCACCGGGCAGTGGTCAGACCCCAGCACTTCCGAATAAATGGGCGTGGCGGTGATTTTGTCCGCAATCCGGTTGGAGACCAGGAAATAGTCAATGCGCCAGCCGGCGTTGTTGGCCCGGGCGTTGAACATATAGCTCCACCAGGTATACGCCCCGGTGGCATCCGGGTGGAGGTAACGAAAGGTATCCGTAAAGCCGGCGGAAAGCAGCTTTCCGAAGCTTTCCCGCTCCTCGTCGGAGAAGCCGGCGTTGCCCCGGTTGGAGGCAGGGTTTTTCAGGTCGATCTCCTGATGGGCCACGTTCAGGTCGCCGCAGGCGATGACGGGCTTTTGGGCGTCCAGCGCCTGTAAGTACTCCCGAAAGGCCGCGTCCCACTTAAGACGGTGATCGATGCGGGTCAGTCCCCGCTGGGCATTGGGGGTGTAGCAGGTGACGAGGAAAAAGTCCGGGTATTCCAGGGTGATCAGCCGCCCCTCGGTGTCCAGCTCCTCCACACCGACGCCGTACCGGACGGACAAAGGTTCCGTTTTGGCGAAAATGGCCGTGCCGGAATAGCCCTTTTTCTCGGCGTAATTCCAGAACTGGGCGTAGCCCGGCAGGGGAAGGTCAATCTGCCCGGACTGCAGCTTCGTCTCCTGCAGGCAGAAAAAGTCGGCGTCCAGCTGGGCAAAGGCGTCCGGAAAACCCTTGCCCACACAGGCTCTCAGGCCGTTCACATTCCAGGATATGCATTTCATTTGGTTTCCTCCGTTGCTTCGGTGCTGTTGTCGTACAGCGTCAGATTGTCACGGCTCATGGTGACAGTGCGGCTGCCGCTGAGAATGGTGACGCTTTCCGCGTCTGTGATGGACAGGCAGGTCATGGTGAGACATGCGCAGGCCAGGGTGAATTCGGCCTCGGTCATGGACTGGGTTGTGTCCGTCAGCTCCAGGGTGACGGCATCGTCCTGCTGGTCGGCTTTCAAAAAACGGACACCCCGGGGCAGGGGAGCATATAGCGATTCGTCGGTGGGGCCGATGAGGTACAGCGCCAGCAGGTAGCTCAAGTCCTTCCGGTGGCCGGAGGCCTCCCGCTGCTCGGCGGCAATGACCCCGTCCTCCGCGCCGTACTGGTATACCCGCCGGGGATAATAGAAGGTGACGGGTTCCTTCATCCGTTCTCCGGACAGCGAGCAGCCGGAGAAAAACAGGCACACCGCGAGAATCAGACAAAGAACACGCTTCATGTCTTATCTACCTCCGTGTCGAAGGCCGGGAAGGTGACGGTGAAGGCAGTGCCTTTGCCCACCGTACTGGATACGGCGATTTCGCCCCGGTTGCGCTGGACGATGGTGCGCACAATGGCAAGACCCAGGCCACTGCCGCCGCTCTGCCGGGAACGGGCCTTGTCCACCCGGTAGAACCGCTCAAAAATATGGGAAAGCGCTTCAGCCGGGATGCCCATACCGGTGTCGCTTACCGTCAGCACAGCGTTGTCCTCCTGACGGCTCAGGCGCACCGTCAGGCTGCCGCCCGGGACGTTATACTTGATACCGTTTTCCATCAGGTTGAAGACGATCTGGTAAAGGTCATCCTCCAGAATCAGAACCGGCGTATCTTCGTCCAGCTCCAACTGGAAGCGCACATCGGACTGCCTGGCGTTGACGCGGAGCATTTTTGCCACCCGGCGCACCGTGGGCGCCATATAGATGATTTCGCTTTCCTGCACCTGGGCATTCTCGGCCCGGGTCAGGGAGAGAAGCTTGGCCGCCATGCGGTTGAGACGGTCGGCCTCGTTGCCGATGTCGCTCACGAATTCCTTGATGGTGTCCACATCCATATCGTTCTGCAAAATGGAGTCGGTGAGCAGCTTGATGGAGGCCAGGGGTGTTTTCAGCTCGTGGGAGGCGTCGGAGACAAACTGGCTGCGCTTGCGCTCCGAGGTCTGCAGCCGCTCCGTCAGGTCGTTGAATTCCTCACCCAGCACCGTCAGCTCATCGCTGCCGCCCATGTTCACCTTCTGGGAATAATCTCCCTCCCGAATGGTGCGCATATAGGTCATGATCTTGTTCAACCGCCGGGAAAAAGCGTTGGAAAAGGCCAGGGAGAACAGAATCACGATGATTTCCAGCAGCAGCGTGACCCGCAGGAGCGTCAGCTGAAGGGATTTAATCAGCCCGCCCTGGGTGGTATCGTATTCCGTCATGTACACGCAGCCCACCACGGTGCCGTAGTAGACGATGGGGGTCGCCGCCCGGGAATCCGTGACGCCGTCGTGGTAGGTCCAGGAAAAGACGTTGTTTCCCTCCGGGGCATCCTTGCTGACCGTGAGCGCCTGGAGAATTTCCGGCAGCAGCACATAGCTTCCGGCGCTGCAGCCGCCGCTGTCGTACAGGGCAGAGCCGCTCCGGTCGGTGACCACCAGACGGGTGACCTTCAGGCTTTCCAGCTGATTGACAATGCCTGCCACAGTAGAGGTATTCAGTACCTCGGCGGTGGCGATTTCGTCGGAGGCCAGCAGGCATTTTTCCACCAGGGAGGATTCCTTGCTCTGGTAGAACAGCTTGTGGCAGACGCCGGAGCAGTAGATATTCAGAATAATCAGCACCACGGACGTGATGACCACGTAGGTCATGGCGTAGCGGAACTGGGTGTTGCCGTAGCCGCGGGAAGCGGTCTTTTTACTTGCGGAAATAATAGCCAACGCCCCACTTCGTTAAGATGTATTTCGGCTCCGCCGGATTTTCCTCCAGCTTTTCCCGCAGACGGCGGATATGTACGTCCACGGTGCGGATGTCGCTGCGGTATTCGTAAGCCCAGATGGTGTCCAGCAGCGCCTCCCGGGAATAGACCCGGTTGGGATTGCGCATGAGAAACTCGATGACATCGAACTCCTTGGCGGTCAGATCCGCCAGCTGCCCGTTTTTGTAAGCGTTCCGGCCGTCCAGATCCAGGGAGATGGTGCCGATGGTCAGGGTGTTCCCTGCGGCCTTCTGTTCGGAGCGGGCGGAGCGGCGGAGCAGCGCCCGGATTCTGGCCTTCAGCTCCAGAATGTTGAAGGGCTTGGTCAGGTAGTCGTCCGCCCCGTGGTCAAAGCCGATGAGCTTGTCCATGTCGTCGCCCTTGGCGGTGAGCATGATGATGGGAACGTCGGAAAACTCCCGGATTTTCGCGCAGGCGGTCAGACCGTCCATATTGGGCATCATCACGTCCAGCACCACCAGATCCGGGTGCTGTTCCTGCACCGCCTGCACGGCCTCCAGGCCGTCGGAGCCGGTGATGACCTCGTAGCCCTCGTTCTGCAGATTAAACCGAATGCCCTTTACCAGCAGGGCCTCGTCGTCAACAACCAATATCTTCATTGCGTTCCTCCAACTGTAATCAGATCAAGTATGGCTTCCATACGCTTTTCCCCGATGCCCTTCACATTCATCAGACCGTAAACAGTGGGAAACGGCCCGTACTCTCTGCGATACGCCACAATCCGCTCCGCCAGAACCTCTCCGATGCCGGGCAGCGCCGTCAGGGTTTCCGCGTCCGCCGTGTTGATGTCGATGGGAAAGACGATGGTCGCCTGGGTTTCGGCGGTTTGAGTGGGCCCTGTCGTTTCCGACGGAGCCGCGGCTGTCGCCGGGACTGAGGTTTCCGTAGGCTCGGTCAGCACCGCAGGGGGGACGGACAGTTCAACGCCGCCGTGGTTTCCGTTCCGGCCCAGGAAGAACCCGGCGGTAAAGGCGACGAAAACAAGGGTGACGGTTACGAGAATACTGAGCCGTGGTTTTTTCATGGGAATCGGCCTCCCGGATTGACTAGAGGGTGAAAAGCTGTTATAATATCCACATTATACACGACTTTTCACCGCCGGACAAGTCCGGTGAAGAAATATTGAGGGAATTTTATGAGAAATTTGCGATATATCAGTCTGCTCCTGTGCCTGTGCCTGCTTGTGCAGAGCGTACCGGTTCCGGCCTTTGCCGCTGAGACCTCCGAAACCACCGCTGCCTCCGAGGCTGCCACCCAGGAAACCACCCAGATTCCCTTCGGCAGGGTTTGCATTGACAACGGCTGCCGGACGATCAACGGTCTGCGCCCCTTAGCCGGCAGCGACCGGCGGCTGGACACCTCCCAGGCGGCGTTTATCTATGAATCCAACACGGAAACCGTGATTTACTCCTACAACCCCGACGCCAAGATGTGCCCCGGCACCCTGACTAAAATGGTGACGGCGCTGGTTACCATTGAAAACAGCAATCTGGACGATATCGTCACCTGTGCCGACGGCATCCAGTCCCGGGTGCCCGGCAGCAGTCAGAGGATGACCCCCCAGCTGAAAAGCGGTGAGCAGCTGACGGTAGAGGATCTGCTCCACGGTCTGCTTCTGGAAAGCGCCAACGACGCGGCCGTCGCTCTTGCGGAGCATGTGGCGGGTACCACCGACGCTTTTTTGAGCATGATGAATAACCGGGTCAAACAGATGGGCTGCACCAGCACGGAGTTCGGCAATATTTCCGGCCTGGATACCGCAACTTCCTATTCCACAGCCCGGGAGCTGGCGAAGATTGTGATCGAGGCTACGAAGAATGAGACCTTTGCCAGAATTTTCGGCACAGCCCTCTATGACATTGAACCGACCAACATGGTGGATAAAAAACGGGAGCTGAAGACCATAAACTACATGATCGACAACCATATTATCCAGCAGTTCATGAACAACCGGGTGACCGGCGGCCTTCCCAGCAACACGGAAAACTCCGGAGCAAGTCTTGTTTGTACGGTCGAGTATAACAACATGCGTCTGATCTGCGTCACGCTGGGGGCGACCCGTATGACAAACAGCGAAACCGGCAGTGTGGTCAGCTACGGCAACTTTGAGGAAATGACCGAAATAGTCAACTATGTCTGCAACAATTTCAAGACCAACCGCATCATCTACGACGGCATGTCGGTGAACCAGTGGCCGGTATCCGGCGGCGAATGCGAGGTTGTGGGGCAGGCCTATGTGGACGTGGATACCGTGGTCCCTGCGGGGGTTCAGATGAAGAACTACGTCATGAACTACAACGTGGTGGGCGGCGGCATGACCGCACCCATCCAAAAAGGGGACAAGATTGCCACGGTGGAGTTCTGGTACCAGAACTCCTGCGTCACGGAAGCGGAACTGTATGCAGTTTCCGATGTCCGTGCGGTTGGAGACACCGGCGTATCCGTCCGCGGCAACGGAGACACCGGGGATTCCGGCGGCTCCGGGGCGCTGTCCGTGATCGGCACGGTGTGCGTGGTTATCCTGGGACTGGTGGGCGTGTATCTGGCCTTCAATTCCTTTATGCGCTCCCGCAGACGCGCCCGCACCCGCCGCAGACGGGCCGAACGCAGAAGGAGCCGGTAAAAATGCTCAACTGGAACGACTTAAAGGGCGTCTGCGCGGACTGTACCCGGTGTGGTCTGTGTGAGACACGGCACAATGTGGTGTTCGGCATCGGCCGGGAGGACGCGGATATTCTGTTCGTGGGGGAAGGCCCCGGCGAGCAGGAGGATTTGTCGGGGGAACCCTTTGTCGGCCCGGCGGGGAAGCTGCTGGACGACATGCTCTCCATCATCGACCTGAACCGGGCGGAAAACTGCTATATCGCCAATATCGTCAAGTGCCGCCCGCCCCACAACCGCGACCCGCTGGAAACGGAGCAGGACGCCTGTATCGGCTACCTGCGCAACCAGGTGGCGCTGATAAGGCCGAAGATCATCGTCTGCCTAGGACGCATTGCGGCAAAGCGCCTGATCGACGCGGACTACCGGATTACAAAGCAGCACGGGCAATGGGTGGAGAAAAGCGGCGTCTGGATGACGGCCATCTACCACCCCTCCGCCCTCCTGCGGGACGTGGCCAAGCGCCCGGAGACCTTCGACGATCTGCTGTCCATCCGGGAAAAAATCCGTCAGGTCGGGGCAAACATGTAAAGCAAAAGTCCGCTGTCTTCTGAAAAGAAAACAGCGGACTTCTGGAGCTAGTGACCTGACTCGAACAGGCGACCTTCTCATTACGAGTGAGATGCACTACCGACTGTGCTACACTAGCATTTATCAGGCGCAGTTATTATAGCTGTAATCGCGGAAAAAGTCAACAGCTTTTTCAGAAGGCAGTATGGTAATTTCAAAATCATGGAGCAGATGTTTCGGGAGGTGTGTTATGGACAATTTCAGAAAGTATTATGAAGCCTATGATGACCGATACAGGCAAATTCATAGGGAAGAACTGCGGTGGTTTACCCAGCTGCCGTCTCCCATCGTTTGGGAAATCATTTCATAATTCGGTATTTCGCCATCTGACAGATTACTGGAAATTGGCTGCGGTGAAGGCCGGGACGCGATCTTTCTGCTGAATCAGGTTTTTCAAGTGCTGGCCACGGACATTTCACCGGAGGCGGTTGCTTACTGCCACAGGGAAAATCCGCAGTTTTCCTCCCATTTTCAGGTGCTGGACTGTATTCGTGACACGCTGGAAACAAAATTTGATTTTATTTATGCCGTTGCCGTCATTCATATGCTGGTTCTGGATGAGGATCGGAACGCATTTTACCGCTTCATCCGTGACAGCCTTGCGCCGGAGGGAATTGCTCTGATCTGTACCATGGGAGATGGCAGCACCGAGCGTCAGTCGGATATCCGCAGGGCGTTTGAACAGCAGGAACGAATCCATGAGGAAACCGGGAGAAGAGTTTACATTGCAGGAACCTCCTGCCGCACGGTATCGTTTGAGACATTTGTGAAAGAGCTGAATGCAAACGGACTTACCGTTATCAAGCAGGGGATTACAGCGGTGGAACCGGACTTCCCGCAGATGATGTATGCATTGGTTGGAAGCGGGTAATAGGAAAGCGGGCCGATCCTGACGGATTATCCCGCTTTTTGTGATACGTCATTGCTTTCCGGGGAAAACGGTGCTATAATGATGCCGGAATGAGGTGAGCGCATGAAGAATATTCTGAAATATCTGAAAGGCTATGAAAAACAGTGCGTTTTAGGCCCCCTGTTTAAGCTGCTGGAAGCCACCTTTGAGCTGCTTGTCCCGCTGGTGGTGGCGAGTATCGTGGATACGGGCATCGGCAGCGGCGACCGGGGTTATATTTTGAAGATGTGCGCCGTGATGATTGGACTGGGAATCGTGGGGCTGGTATGCTCCGTGACAGCCCAGTATTTTTCTGCTGTGGCGGCAGTTGGCTTCTCCACCCGGCTTCGCCACGCGGTGATGGAGCGGATCTTCGGCCTGAGCTACAGCCAGACCGATAAGCTCGGAACCTCCACCATGATCACCCGCATGACCTCCGACATCAATCAGGTGCAAAATGGCGTGAATCTGACATTGCGGCTGCTGCTGCGGTCGCCCTTTGTGGTGTTTGGCGCCATGATTATGGCATTTACCATCGATTTCCAGGCGGCGCTGGTGTTCGCCGGGGTGATTCCGGTGCTGTGCGTCATCGTTTTCGGGATTATGCTCATTACCATGCCCATGTACAAGCGGGTGCAGGCCTCTCTGGACGGTGTGACCTCCGCTTCCCGGCAGAATCTGGCGGGTGTGCGGGTGCTCCGGGCGTTTTGCAAGGAAGATGCGGAGGTTGCGTCCTTTGAAAAGCAGACCGGGGATTTGACCCACCGGCAGCTGTCCGCCGGACGGATTTCCGCGCTGATGAACCCCGTGACCTATGTGGTCATCAACCTGGCAGTGGTGCTGCTGGTGTACGTGGGCGCGCTGAAGGTGGACAGCGGCGTGCTCACCCAGGGACTGGTGATCGCCCTTTACAACTATATGTCCCAGATTCTTGTGGAGCTCATCAAAATGGCAAACCTGATTATCAACATCACCAAGGCCATCGCCTGCGGCAATCGGGTGGCTTCCGTTCTGGCGCTGGAGCCGGAGCAGGAGAGCGGCAGCCGCTCCGCCGAAAGCCTGAAGGGCGAGGTGGAATTCCGGGATGTCACCGCCCAATATGCCGGTGCGGGCAGTCCGTCGCTGGAGCACATTTCCTTCACCGCCCAGCCGGGACAGACCGTGGGCATCATCGGCGGCACCGGCTCCGGCAAGACGACCCTGGTCAATCTGATTCCCAGGCTCTATGATGCCGCCGGGGGCGAGGTGCTTCTGGACGGCGCGGATGCAGGGGAGTACGACCTGGCTTCTCTGCGGCAGGCCGTGGGCGTTGTGCCCCAGAAGGCGGTGCTGTTCAAGGGCACAATCCGGCAAAATCTTCTGTGGGGCAACGAAAATGCAACCGACGACGACCTCTGGGCGGCGCTGGAAACCGCTCAGGCGGCGGAGGTGGTGCAGGGCAAGGAAGGGAAGCTGGACGCCCCTGTGGAGCAGGGGGGCGTAAATTTCTCCGGCGGCCAGCGCCAGCGGCTCACCATTGCCCGGGCGCTGGTTCGGAAACCCAGAATCCTGATTCTGGACGACAGCGCCTCGGCTCTGGACTACGCCACCGACGCAAACCTTCGCATGGCGATCCGAAAAATGGAGAATCCGCCCACCACCTTCATCGTTTCCCAGCGGGCGGCCTCCGTGCGGTACGCCGACGAGATTCTGGTGCTGGACGATGGATTGCTGGCAGGGAAGGGCACCCACGAGGAGCTGCTGGAAGCCTGCCCGGTTTACCAAGAGATTTACTATTCCCAGTTCCCCAAGGAGGTGGCGCGCAATGGCTAATCAGATGGCGGTTCTGAAAAAGGTTTTGCAGCGCATCCGGCGTTATTGGGTGGGACTGGTGGCGTCGCTGCTGCTGGCAACGCTGTATGTGGTCATGAGTTTGTATATTCCCATTCTGGTAGGCAATGCCATTGACTGCATCGTGGATGCGGGACGGGTGGATTTTGCCGCCATGGACGTTTATCTCGGCAAGATAGCGCTGTGCGCCGCTGTGGCCGCGCTGGCCCAGTGGATCATGAATCAGATCAACAACCATATGACCTACAACGTCACCCGGGATATTCGCAACGAGGCCTTCCGCCACATTCAGGTGCTGCCCCTGTCCTACCTGGACAAGCAGCCCCAGGGCGACCTGGTCAGCCGGGTGATTGCCGACGTGGACACCTTCGCCGACGGACTGCTCATGGGCTTTACCCAGTTGTTCACCGGAGTGATGACCATTCTGGGAACGCTGGTGTTTATGGTGCGCATTCACTGGGGTATCGCCCTGGTGGTGGTGTGCATCACGCCCCTGTCCCTGCTGGTGGCCAACTTCATTGCCACCCGGACGTACTCCATGTTCAAGCTCCAGTCCGTCACCCGGGGTGAGCAGACCGGCCTGATCGACGAGACCATCGGCAATATTAAGGTAGTGCAGGCCTTCGGCCACGAAAAGGCATCGTTGGAGCAGTTTGACGAGGTCAACGGGCGGCTGCAAAAGGCGTCCATGCGGGCGATCTTCTTCTCCTCTCTGGTCAATCCCTGCACCCGGTTTGTCAACTCGGTGGTTTACGCGGGGGTGGGCCTTAGCGGCGCCCTGATTGCCATTGCCGGGGGCATCACCGTGGGAAACCTCACCAGCTTCTTAAATTACGCCAACCAGTACACCAAGCCCTTTAACGAGATTTCCGGCGTGGTGACGGAGCTGCAGAACGCCCTGGCCTGTGCGGGGCGGGTCTTTGAGCTGATTGAGGCGCCAGAGCGTACCCCGGAGCCAGAGCATCCGGAGCGGCCGGAGACGGTGCGGGGCGCGGTGGAAATCAACGACCTGCGCTTTTCCTACACCCCGGACAAGCCCCTGATCGGGGACTTTAACCTCTCGGTCAAGCCGGGGCAGCGGGTTGCCATCGTAGGCCCCACGGGCTGCGGCAAGACCACCTTTATCAACCTTCTCATGCGCTTTTACGACCCGGACGGCGGCGAGATCCGTCTGGACGGGGTGAATACCCGGAACATGAACCGGGGAGAGCTTCGCAGAACCGTGGGCATGGTGCTCCAGGACACCTGGCTGAAGGCGGGCACCATCCGGGAAAATATCGCCATGGGCAAGCCCGACGCTACCGACGAGGAAATCATCGCCGCTGCCAAACAGGCTCACGCCCACAGCTTTATCAAGCGCCTGCCCCAGGGCTATGACACCGTCATCGGCGAGTCCGGCGGCAGCCTGTCCCAGGGGCAGAAGCAGCTATTATGCATTGCCCGGGTGATGCTGTGCCTGCCGCCTATGCTGTTTCTGGACGAGGCAACGTCCTCCATCGACACCCGGACGGAGATGAAAATTCAGAAGGCCTTCGACACCATGATGCAGGGCCGTACCAGCTTCATCGTCGCCCACCGGCTGTCCACCATCCGGGAGGCGGACATGATTCTCGTCATGCGGGACGGACACATTGTGGAACAGGGCAAGCATGACGAGCTGCTGGCGGGGGGCGGCTTCTACGCCCAGCTGTACCAGAGCCAGTTTGCCCATTGATTCACCGGCAGGAGCGGAAATTTCCGCTCCTGTTTTTTCATGATGAACCTTTCGGCCTCCGAAACCGTCTATATAGGTGAAACCGGTTTCAAAGACAGAGATGAAAGGAGTGCGGATATGGCAGACTTTGAAGACCAGCTCAAAGCGGTATATCCCAGTCTGGAACGCTATGTGAAGTACCGCCTGGACGGCGGCTGGGATGCGGAGGATCTGATCCAGGACGTATGCCTGACTGCATACCTCAAATACGGCCAACTGCAAAATCAGGATTCCTTCAAGGCATGGGTCATTAGCATTGCCCGGAATCGGTGCCGTGACTATTTCCGCGGGAAGGAAGCCGGCAGGGAAGTACCGCTGGAGGACATTGCGGAATCCGAACTGGTTTATGGGCGCTGCGGCCTGATGGTATTGACTCCCGTGGAAGAAACCATGGAACTGCTGACGAACCGCGACCGGGAGGTTCTGCGTCTGTTCTACTGGCAGCAGCTATCCCTTGCGGAGATTGCCAAAAAACTGAGCATTCCAACGGGAACCGTGAAAAGCCGGTTGAATGCCGCCCGGGAGCGGTTCCGAAAACAGTACCCATATCCGCCGAAAGGAGAATTTATTATGACAAAATTGCCCAAGACGTTGCCGGAATATACCATTGAAAAGCTGGATCAGCCTCCTTTTTCCGTAAAGTGGGAGGAGCTGCAGGGCTGGCTGATTGTCCCGCGCCTGGGAGAGAAGCTCAGCTGGGGACTGTACGACTGGGACTCGAAAAAGCGCACGGAGTATACCGAGTTGGAGGCGGTTGGCAAGGCGGAGATCCATGGCATCCAGGGCGTGGAGATCGCGGCGGTCCAGTATGGGGCAGAGGACTACTACCGCACCGGATGTGTGGACAAAATGGAGCGCCGCTTCATCGCCCAGCTGACGGACAACCACAGCCGGTATCTGGCGGAGAGCCATGTTGAGGACGGCGTGCGCAAGTGTTATACCTTCCTGGACGGGGACGAATTTCTGAACAACTGGGGCTTCGGCGAGGACAACTGCGGCAACGAAGTGAACCTTGCGCCCAAGGGGCTGCTCAGGCGGGAGGGGAACACCATCACCGGCCACACAGGCAGGGAAGTGGTGGATGCTGTGGGACGCTATCAGGTCGCCATCGGCGGCAAGATCTATGATACCGTCTGTGTCATGGATATCCAGTGCTTCAACGACGCTGTGGCTTCCGAGCAGTATATTGACCGAAACGGCCGGACGGTTCTGTGGCGGCGGTTCAACCGGGATGACTGGGCTGTAGACCGGTTTGGCGGCAAGCCCTGGAGCGAAAAGCTGCCGGATAATGAACGCCTAACTATCAACGGACAGACCTTTGTCCATTGGTACGACTGTGTTTCCGACTACATTTTTTAACGGAATGCGGCTTGACTTTGGATGCGGGAGGTTGTATGATCCCTACAGATACAAATGAAAGGAGCCATCCCTATGCCAAAGTGGCTAGACAACGCCGTATTCTATGAAATCTATCCCCAGTCCTTCCTGGACACCAACGCCGACGGCATCGGCGATTTTCAGGGTATTATCAGCAAGCTGGATTACATCCGGGAACTGGGCTTCAACGCCCTGTGGATGAACCCCTGTTTTCTGTCGCCCTTCGGTGACGCGGGCTACGATGTGGCGGACTATTACACCGTCGCACCCAGGTACGGCACCAATGAAGATTTGAAGCGTCTGTTCGCCGAGGCTCACAAGCGGGGCATCCATGTGCTGCTGGATCTGGTGCCGGGACACACCTCTGTGGAGCACAAGTGGTTCCGGGAGTCCATGAAGCCGGAGAAAAACGCCTATTCCGACCGGTATATCTGGACGGACAGCGTATGGGAGACACCGGAGAATATGGGCTGCCTGCGGGGCATTTCCCAGCGGGACGGCTCCTGTGCTCTGAATTTCTTCTCCTGCCAGCCTGCCCTGAACTACGGCTACTATAACCGCACCCGCCCCTGGCAGCAGTCCCCGGAGGACGACGGCCCCCGGGCGACGCTGGAGGCCATGATGGACGTGATGCGCTTCTGGCTGTCCATGGGCTGCGACGGCTTCCGGGTGGACATGGCCATGAGCCTGGTGAAGAACGACCCGGACAGCCTGGGCACCATCGCCCTGTGGCAGAAGGTGCGCACGTTCCTGGACAGGGAGTTCCCGGAGGCGGCGCTGATCTCCGAGTGGGGCGAGCCGGAAAAGAGTCTGAAGGGCGGCTTCCACATGGATTTTCTGCTGCATTTCGGCCCGTCCCATTACAATGACCTCTTCCGCTGCCAGGAGCCGTATTTCTCCGACCGGGGTCTGGGCGACGCTTCCGCATTTGTGGAGAAGTATCTGGAAAGCCGAAAAAAGGCAGGGAAGGACGGCCTGATCTGCATTCCCTCCGGCAACCACGATATGCACCGCCTGGCCAGATTTGTGGAGGGCGACGAAAAGAAGCTGGCCTTCACCTTTCTGCTCACCATGCCCGGCGCGCCCTTCGTCTACTACGGCGACGAAATCGGTATGGGGTATGTGGAGGGGCTTACCAGCGTGGAGGGCGGCTATGAGCGTACCGGCGCCCGCAGCCCCATGCAGTGGGACAGCAGCGTAAACGCCGGCTTCAGCGCGGCGCCGACGGAGAAGCTCTATATCGCCCAGGACCCGTCACCTGACCGTCCCACGGTACGCGCCCAGGTGGGCGACCCGGATTCCCTGATGAATCAGGTGCGGCACCTGATCGCCCTGCGCCAGGCCCATCCCGCGCTGCAGAACCGGAGCGGCATTACCTTTGTCAGCAACGGCGCGCCGAAGCAGCCCCTGGCCTACGAACGGGAAACCGAGGGGGAAAAGCTGCTGGTTGCGATCAATCCCTATCGGGAAGAGGCTGCGTTCTCCTATAGGGAGGCGCTGGGCGACGCGTTGTACGCGTTTGGCGGAACAGCGACCCAAAGCGGTGAAACGGTCATGCTCCCCCCGGTGAGCGCCGGAATATACAGGATTGGTTGAGAAACGCGTTGCCCCGCCGGAAATTCCGGCGGGGCAAAAAGCGAAAAAAGGAAAATTAGTGCTTGACAAATCGACCTTCCTGTAGTATTATAACCGGGCTGGACAGAGAGCACTGCGATGGAGAAGTCGCGTAGCTGGCCGAGCGCGCACGATTGGAAATCGTGTATACCCC
>CAMAKJ010000014.1 GCA_945836055.1 uncultured Clostridia bacterium
AGGTTCTCTGCAAGCCCAACTCCATCCATCCCCACACCAAGTTCAAGGGCCAGGTTTACGTCCTGTCCAAGGAAGAAGGCGGCCGTCACACCCCCTTCTTTAACAACTACCGTCCTCAGTTCTACTTCCGTACCACTGACGTGACCGGCATCATCTCCCTGCCCGAAGGCACTGAGATGTGCATGCCCGGCGATAACGTCGTGATGAGCGTTGAGCTGATCACCCCCATCGCCATTGAGAAGGGCCTGCGTTTCGCTATCCGTGAAGGCGGCCGTACCGTTGGTTCCGGCGTTGTCACCGAGATCGACGAGTAATTCTCTGAAAGTTGAAATCCCCAGCCGGAAACGGCTGGGGATTTTTCATGTAGTGACAAATAATTCTTAACAAAACGGTTACAATTTCGTATCATAAGACTGGAAAGAGATAAGCTGAAGGGGGAGACTGTGCGCTTCCCATGTTGGAGTTTAATAATATATGAGGAGGAAATGTGTATGAAGTTCGCAATCAAGAGGATACTCAGCGTCCTGCTGGTGCTGTGCATGATGCTGAGCGTGCTGCCGGTTGGGGCTGCAGCCGATGATCGTACGGTCAGCATTCCGGTTGACGTCGATGCTTCCGCTTTGTTTTCTGGTGATGCGCTCACAATCCAGCTGAATTATGGCGATAACAAGAGCAGCCAGATCGCCTATACAAGTGACATGGGTTCCAGCGTAACCTTTGCCGTTCCCGTCGAGGAAGCTGAGAACATGTCTGTCGGTGTAACAGTTTCCGGGAAATATGATTACACTGTGACTAACCCAAACTATGAATATAAGCCGGCATCCCTTGGAACCTTCGGCGATTATGAAAGAAGCTGCAAATCCCTGGTATTCAACGGCAGCGAGCTGGCGATTATTAAAAAGGGCAGCAATTACTATGTCCTGTCCAATGCGCCCCTCTCTGATGATGTTAAGGCACTGGTAAATACCGCTGCCAAAAGCCTGAATGGCGTGAATGACAATACCGTTTTACAGTTTAACCCTGGTAATAATCCTCCGATTGAGGGGGTTACGATGACGGATTCCGGCTTCGAGTTTGCTGAACACAGTAACTGGTCGTGGCTGGTTAGGGCGTCCTATTCGGAAGCGTCAGAAATAATTACGCGCGGCTCTGTAAAGATTACATTACCGAAAAGAGATATTAAAGTTACGAAGACCTGGCTGTACAATGAAGAGAATGAAGAGCTGCCGTCCGTCGGCATTCAGCTGAAGAAAGATGGGGAATTGGAATACTCCTGTACCCTGAGCAAGGAGAATGACTGGACGCATACGTTTCCGGACCTGCAAAAGAATAATGACGATGGCAGTGAAATCCAGTATACCGTTACAGAAAGCCCTGTACCCGACGGCTATCAATCCTCGGTTACCGGCACGATGGCGGAAGGATTTATCGTTACCAACGTCAGGGATGTCAGGATTTCTGTCTCCGGCACCAAGAGCTGGGTCGATAACAATAACAATGACGGTAAGCGTCCCACCAGCATCACTGTGAACTTGCTGGCGAATGGCGATAAGACGCAGTCTGTCGAAGTCAAGGCGGATGCCGAGGGTAAGTGGAAGTGGAGCTTCACTAACCTCCCCAAATACGAGAATGGTCAGGAGATCGTTTATACGGTTGAAGAAGTTGCTGTAGAGGGGTATACTTCCAACGGCCCTGCAACCAAAGACAACAATTACACTATTACCAACACCCATACCCCAGAGACGATTACCATCTCCGGTGAAAAGACCTGGGAGGATAATCATAATCAGGATGGAAAGCGTCCTCAGAAGATCACGTTGAACCTGCTGGCGAATGGCGATAAGACGCAGAAGTCTGTTGAAGTCAAGGCGGATGCCGAGGGTAAGTGGGAGTGGAGTTTCACTAACCTGCCCAAATACGAGAATGGTCAGGAGATCGTCTATACGGTTGATGAAGTTGCTGTAGAGGGATATACTTCCAGCGGTCCTGCGACCAAAGACAACAAATATACCATCACGAACACCCATGTTCCGGCTACTACCAGTGTGTCCGTGGAGAAGGTCTGGAACGATGAAGATGATCAGGACGGCCTGCGCCCGGACGAAGTGAAGGTTGCGCTGTACAAAATCGTTGACCAGGAAGAAGTCTCCATTGGCTCCGTAGTGACGCTGAGCAAGGAAAACAATTGGAAGGGCGAATGGACTGACCTGCCTGCTTATAAGGACGGCAACGCGATTACTTACACTGTCAAGGAACAGATGAGCACGGAGGACGCTAAGAACTATACGTCCAAGGTTGAGTGGACACAGACCGATACCGGAATGTCCGCAAAGATTACGAACACCCATACCCCCGAAGAGACCTCCATCACCGTCACGAAGAAGTGGACGGACAATGACGATAAGCTTGGCGAGCGCCCGGATAAGGTTACCATTTACCTGCTGGCGGACGGCGAAAAGACCGGCGACGAGCTGGTTCTGAGCAAGGAAAACAAGTGGACGGGTACCTTTGAGGATCTGCCTTTGAATAAGGACGGCAAGGAAATCAAGTACACCGTTTCCGAGAAGTCCGTGAAGAACTACAACGCCAAGGTCACCGGCAGCGCGGAGAAGGGCTTTGTGGTTACCAACACCCACACCAGCATTCCCACAACCGGCGACGAGAGCAATCTTCCGCTGTTCGCGGTGCTGTTCTCCATCGGCGCGGTTGCCCTGGTTTCCGCTGTGGTGCTTGGCAGAAAGAAGTACGGCAAGCGGGGATAACGGATTCTCGGTTCTGTGATATGAACAGCTGAACAAGGAAGAACACCTCATCTGTTCCCCGGGACAGATGGGGTGTTTTTCCGGAACAGATGAATGCCATCGGGAGGAACGAATATGCATGGTCTGCGAAAATGGCTTGTGTCACTGCTGGCGGTCGTGGGCATAGGCATCATGGCCTACTCCGGATACCAGATTTTTACCACCATCCACGAACGGGATGTCAGCAAAAAGACAAATCAGCAAATCACGGACAGGGTTGTGACGACCCGCCCGTCCCCGACGGAAGCCGACCGGGACGATCCGGACCCGTCTCCGGAGACGGCCGAAACCCTTCCGGGGGAGACGGCGCCCATCGGCGTGGACTTTTCCTATCTGCAGGAAATCTGCGGCGACGTGATTGCCTGGATTTACAGCGAGGATACGAAGATCAACTATCCCGTGGTTCTGTCGGCGGACAACGCGGACTATCTGCACCGCCTGATTGACGGAACCACCAATGCCGCCGGAACGCTGTTTATGGACTGCCGGAATACCGGGGATTTTTCTGACGAAAACTCCATCATTTACGGACACCATATGAAGGACGGCTCCATGTTTGCCGGGATTGAGCTGTACGACAGCCAGGCGTATTACGACGCTCACCCTGTGATGTATATACTGACGCCGGCGGGGGACTACAAGCTGGAACTGTTTTCCGGTATGCTGGTCAGCGCCGACGATGACACGGTGTACACCACCGAGCTAACGGTGGAGGAAGCCGGGAAACGGATGGAGGCCTCCGATTTCCGGTCAGATGTGCAGCTTCGGGAAGGGGACCGGTTTGTAACGCTGTCCACCTGCGCATACAGCTTTAACAGCGCACGGTATGTTGTCACGGGCGTGCTGCGTCCGCTGACGTAACACCGCGGAATAAAAGACGGGGCCGCAGCAATCGCTGCGGCCCCGTTGCGCGACACGGGTCTGTAAGCCGGGTTCTGTCTTGACAGCCATCTATCTAGTCCCGGGATTGCTCCCGGGATCCAGCCGCCTCCTCGGAACGGTCGGGCAGACCATCTGTTCCTCCACGGCGTTGCTCCGGATAGAGTTTACATCGTAAAACTTATGTCTCCATAAGCCGGGTGGGCTCTTACCCCACCTTTTCACCCTTACCTCGTCGATTCACGGGAATCGGCGGGGCGGTATCTCTCTGTTGCACTTGTCCTGAGATCACTCTCGGCGGGCGTTACCCGTTATCCTTGCCCTGCGGAGCCCGGACTTTCCTCATCCGCCGCCTTTCGGCGTGCGTCCGCGGCTGTCCGACCCGGTCGCGGGATTATTGTAACCCAAGTGAGCCAAATTGTCAAATATCTTGCAAATTCTTTTCGGAGGGGATATACTATATATCGGGTTTCAGCAAATCGGACGAGTTCGCAAATGCGAAATGCTGAATGCAAAATGATTTTGATTTATCGTCTGCCGGAAATGAGGAATTGATATGAATTCTGCCTTTGATACTTACTTTACTGCCTTGAAAAATAAGAAAATCGCGGTGCTGGGGCTTGGCGTCAGCAACCGTCCCCTGGTTCGGCTGCTGCTGGAATACGGCTGCGACGTGACGGGCTGTGACCGAACGCCCCGGGACAAGCTGGATGATGAGGTGCTGGAACTGGAGCGCCTGGGCTGCAGGCTCCGGGTGGGGGACGGCTACCTGGACGGCGTGGAAGCCGATGTCCTGTTCCGTACCCCCGGTATGCACCCCAACAACCCGGCCATCGAAGCCCTGCGTAGCCGGGGCGCTGCGGTGACCTCCGAGATGGAGGTTTTCTTCGAGGTCTGCCCCTGTCAGATTATCGCCGTCACCGGCTCCGACGGGAAAACCACCACCACAACCCTGATCTCCGAAATGCTGAAGGCCGAGGGGAAAACCGTCTGGCTGGGAGGCAACATCGGAACGCCCCTGCTTCCCCTGGTTTGTCAGATGCAGCCCACGGATTTTGCTGTGGTGGAGCTCAGCTCATTCCAGCTCATGGACATGAAGCGCAGCCCCCAGCGGGCGGTGGTAACCAATCTGGCCCCCAACCATCTGGACATCCACAAGGATATGCAGGAGTATGTGGACGCTAAGAAGAACATCTTCCGCTATCAGGGGGAAAAGGATCTGCTGGTGCTCAACGGCGACAACGCCATCACCGCCGCCTTCCGGGGCAACGGCGTCACCCATTTCTTCTCCCGGAAGGGCAATGCCTATGTCTGCGTGGAGGACGGCGTAATTTACCGGAACGGGGAGAAGGTGCTTTCTACAAAGGACATTCTCATCCCCGGCGTCCACAATGTGGAGAATTACATGGCCGCCATAGCCGCGGTGGAGGGACTGGTGTCCGACGAGACCATCCGCAGCATCGCCAAAACCTTCGGCGGCGTGGAGCACCGCATCGAGCTGGTGCGCATCAAGGACGGGGTGCGGTTTTACAACGATTCCATCGCCTCCAGCCCCAGCCGCACCATCGCGGGCCTGCGGAGCTTCCCGGAAAAGGTGATTCTGATTGCCGGCGGCTACGACAAGCACATCCCCTACGACGTTCTCGGCCCCGAAATCTGCGCCCACGTCAAGAAGCTGTTTCTCGGCGGGGCGACCGGCGAAAAAATTCGCGCGGCGGTGGAAGGCTGCCCGGAATACGACCCCAAAGCCCTGGAAATCGTGGACTGCGGCAGCTTTGAGCCTGCCGTCCGGGCGGCGGCAGAGGCCGCAAAGCCGGGAGACGTGGTGCTCATGAGCCCCGCCAGCGCCGCCTTTGACCAGTTCAAGAATTTTATGGTGCGGGGGGCGTTTTTCAAAAAACTGGTAAAGGAGCTGTAAGCCGTGGACATTACCAAGGTAACCCGACCCGCGAGAAAGCTGCTGAAGCTCAAATACTGCGGCGCGGTGATCGTCGCCGCCGGAACCGCCTCCCGCATGGGTGGCATCGACAAGGTTATGGCCCAGCTGGCGGGCGAGCCGATGATTGCCAGGACGGTACGGCAGTTTCAGGACTGCGACGCCATCTCGGAAATCGTCATCGTCACCCGGGAGAATCTGATTCTGCCCATCACCGGACTTTGCCGGGGCATGGACAAGGTCATTGCCGTGGTCGCCGGGGGCAGCAGCCGCCAGGAATCGGTGAGCCTGGGGCTAAACGCTCTGTCCGGCAAGGTAACGCTTGCGGCCATTCACGACGGCGCGAGACCCTTTGTCACCTGGCAGCTCATTGACCGGGTGGTTCGAGCCGCCAACACCTACGGCGCCGCCGCCCCTGCCGTGCCGGTGAAGGACACCATCAAGGTGGTGGAGGGACGGGTGGTGAAGTCCACCCCCGACCGGGCGACCCTGTACGCCGTGCAGACGCCCCAGGTGTTCGACTTTGACCTGCTCCGGGGGGCGTTGGCCAAGGCAAAACAGGATGGCGCCCAGGTCACCGACGACTGCTCCGCCGTGGAGCGGATGGGCATGTCTGTGAAAATCGTGGAGGGAGACGAGCGGAACATCAAAATCACCACCCCCATGGATTTGAAAATCGGGTCACTGCTGCTGGAGGAACTGCCATGAGAATCGGACACGGATACGATGTACACCGGCTGGTGGAAGGCAGGGACCTGATTCTGGGCGGTGTGAAAATCGACTACGAAAAGGGACTGGACGGCCATTCCGACGCGGACGTGCTGCTCCACGCCGTCTCCGACGCTCTGCTGGGGGCGGCGGGACTGGGAGACATCGGCCGCCACTTCCCGGACACCGACCCCAAGTACAAGGGCGCGGATTCTCTGGTGCTGCTGAAAACCGTGGGGGAGAAGGTAGCCGCCGCCGGTTACCGGGTGAGCAATATCGACGTGACCATGATTGCCCAGCGCCCAAAGCTGAAGGATCACATTCCTCAAATGGAGCGGAACATTGCCTCCGCCCTGGGCATCGACCCGCCCCGGGTGAACGTGAAGGCCACCACCGAGGAAAAGCTGGGCTTCACGGGAAGCGGCGAGGGCATGGCCTGCCACGCGGTTTGTTTACTGGAAGAATAAGGTTGGCACGGACACTGGGCGGTGTCCGCGCTTTTTTGACCAGTTTACCCCAGTGCTCCCGCGTTGGGACGATGAAATCCCCCCGCGTAGGGGCGACCCTTGCGGTCGCCCGTTGCCGCAGGCACTGGATTTGCACGTTGTCAGGGGTTCCTTAATAACAGTACGTTTCCCCGCTGGGCGACTGCAAGGCCGGTGCGTCGCGCAGCGAATGGAAAATGGTATGATTGCCAGTGGCAATCATACCGTAATTTATGCCCCTACGTGGAGGGTGTCCGTTTTTCAACTACATTTTGCTACTCCGTAACGAACCGAGCGGCACCCAATGGCGTAACGACACCACACCACCTGTGCACGCATTGTCAGCGGCGACTCGCCGCCCGCTGCACGGTTTCGACGTTTTGGGCATAGATTGTGCCGGGAGGTTATGGGTTATGAGAGTCTTTTTTATTACCTTCCGCTCGGTGACCTTCGCCCAGCGGGGGGAGCGGCTGCTGAGCCGCAATGGGCACCGCTGCACGCTCCAGCGGACGCCCAAATGGATGGAGACCCAGGGCTGCGGGTACTGCCTGCGCCTGAAAACTGAGGATGTGGCCCCTGCCGTGGCGCTGCTCCGGGAAAATGAGGTGCCCATGCGCAAGGTTTACGCACAACGCCCGGACGGCAACCTGGAGGAGATGGCGGTATGATCTACCTGGACAACGGCGCTACCTCCTTCCGCAAGCCCCCGCAGGTGTACCGGGCGGTGGAAGAAGCCATGCGCGCCTGCGCCAACCCCGGGCGGGGTGGATACCCGGCGGCCATGCGGGCATCGGAGACGGTATACGCCTGCCGGGAGGCGGCCGGGCGGCTGCTCGACTGCAACCCGGAACAGGTCGTGCTGACCACCAGCTGCACCCACGGACTGAATATCGCCATTCGCAGCCTGGTAAAGCCCGGGGCAAAGGTGACGGTGTCGGGCTTTGAACACAACGCGGTGACCCGCCCGCTTCACGCACTGGACGCGGATATCCGGGTGGCGGGACGGCGGCTGTTTGACTGGGAGGACACTTTGGAATGCTTTGAGCGGGAGCTGCGGCGGGGGGTGGACGCGGCGGCGTTTACCCACGTCTCCAACGTGTTCGGCTATATCCTGCCGGTGGAGCGGATGGCGGCGCTCTGCCGGGAGCGGGGCGTGCCCTTTATCATCGACGCCGCCCAGTCTGCCGGGACGCTGCCGGTTTCTTTGCGGGAGCTGGGGGCGGATTTTATCGCCATGCCCGGGCATAAGGGGCTGCTGGGGCCCCAGGGCACCGGGCTGCTGCTGTGCCGGGGCGACGCCCGGCCCCTGTTCTTCGGCGGCACGGGCAGCGACTCCGTGAATCAGGAAATGCCGGACTACCTGCCCGACCGGCTGGAGGCGGGAACGCTGAACGTGCCCGGGTACGCGGGACTGACGGAGGGCCTGCGGTATCTGAATAAAACCGGCGTGGAGAGCATTTTCCGCCGGGAGCACAGGCAGCTGGAGCGGTGCGCGGACGGACTGAAGAAGCTGGGAATGCGGGTTTTCGCCGGGGAACACCAGGCGGGTACGGTGTCCTTCCTGCCGGGGATGGACTGCGAGGAAGCGGCGGAGGTCCTCGCGCGGCAGGGCATTGCCGTCCGCGCCGGGCTGCACTGCGCGCCCCTGGCCCACGAGAGCGCGGGAACCCTGGAATCGGGCACCGTCCGGGTCAGCTTCGGCCACGACGCGGCGGATTCCCAAACCGACGCATTCCTCCGGGCGGCTGCCAAACTTCCCCGGTATTAGTCTCAAATTTTTTACAGATTGGCTATTGCCATAAGCCCCCGGATTCGCTATAATAGGAAAGATAATAGACTGATATATCATAGCGGAGTGCGCGCTTTGCAAAAGTTGACATAAAAGGGGTAAGAACGCTTATGGAGGCCATCCAGAATTTGCTTCAGCAGCTGACCAGGATGCAGTGGTCTGACTATTTGGATATCGCGGTTGTGGCATTTCTGATTTATAAAATTCTGCCGCTGATCAAAACCCCCAGCACCACCCGGATCGCAAAGGCCGTGGTGGCGGTGCTGGTAATCGCATGGCTGACGAATGAGCTGAACCTGTACACCCTGAGCTTCATTCTCAACCAGTTCCTGGCGGTGGGACTGCTGGCGCTGGTCGTCCTGTTCCAGCCGGAGCTGCGGCGGATGCTGGATCACCTGGGCAGCGTGAAGCTGACCAGCCTCTTCGGCGTCAGCAAGCCTGTGCAGGAAATGGACGCGGTGATTACCCAGACCGTCCGGGCCTGTGAGGCCATGGGCCGGGAGAAGGTGGGCGCCCTGATCGTTTTCGCCCGGGAGCAGCGGTTGGAGGAATACTTCAAAACCGGCACTCAGATCGACGGCCAGGTGTCCGAGCAGCTGATCCGCAATATCTTCTTTAAGAATTCCCCCCTCCACGACGGCGCCATGATCGTCCGGGACGGACGGATCGCCGCCGCGGGCTGTGTGCTGCCTTTGTCCGACAGCAGCCGCCTCAGCTCCGATCTGGGCACCCGGCACCGCGCCGGCGTGGGCATGAGCGAGGCGTCCGACGCGGTGGTGGTGATCGTCTCCGAGGAAACCGGCACCATTTCCGTGGCGGTGGGCGGCATGCTCAAGCGCCACTTGGCGCCCCAGACACTGGATAAGCTGCTGCGCAACGAGCTGTGCCCCACGGACGCAGATGAGTCGAAGCAGAGCCTTGCCATTCGGCTGAAACAGAAGCTGCATACCCGGAAGGAGGCGGACAGCCATGAAAAGTAAAATCGGGTCCATTTTGCTGTCGCTTGCCATAGCCTTCGGCCTGTGGCTGTATGTCATCACCTACGTCAGCCCCAATTCCGAGGAAACCTACTACAATATCCCGGTGGTTCTGGTGGGGGAGAGCGTCCTGAACGAGCGGGGGCTGATGTGCACCTCCGCATCCTCCACGACAGTGTCTCTCCAGCTGTCCGGCACCAGAAGCGATCTGGTCAAGGTCAATTCCCAGAACATTACGGTGACGGCGAAGCTCTCCTCCATCACCGAACCCGGAGAGAAGATCAACCTCCAATATGAGGTGGACTACCCCGGCGACGTGCCAAAGAACGCCCTGGAAATTCTGTCACAGAGCGATTTCTATGTCACGGTGGAAAAGCGCCGGGTCAAGGATGTGCCGGTGGTGGTACAGTATGTGGGCGAGCGGTCGGAGGATTACCTCTACGACACGGAGAACGCCCAGCTGGACCGCACCACGGTGAATGTCATCGGCCCCGCCTCCGTGGCGGATAAAATTGAGCAGGCCATCATCGAGGTGGATGTGACCAATCAGGCGGAGTCCATCAGCGACAGCTACCGCTACACCCTCTGCGATGCCGACGGCAACCCTGTAGACGCGGCGGAAATCACCACGGACGTGGAGGAAATCCGGTTTGACATGAAGATTCAGCGCCTGAAGGAGCTGTCGCTGGTGGCAGAGGTCATCTACGGCGGTGGCGCGACCCGGGATAACACCACAGTGACCGTCAGCCCCGTTTCCATCCGGGTCACGGGAAGCGACGCGGCGCTGGAAGAGCTGGGCGACAGCCTCACCGTCGCCACCATCGATCTGAGCACTCTGGATAAATCCCAGGAGATCCCCTATACCATCAACCTGCCGGAGGGCGTTACCAACCAGACCGGCGTTACCGACGTTGTGGTGAACGTCCAGTTTTCGGGCTTGAACACCCGGGAATTCACGGTGGAGAACTTCCGCAGCGAGAATGTGCCCGAGGGCATGGCGGCGGAGATTATCAACGCCAACCTGACGGTGAAGGTGCGCGGCCCCTCCGCCCAGGTCAGTCTGCTGACGGCGGATGACATCACGGTGACGGTGGACTTTACCAACGCCGTGGCGGGTACAGCCACCTATAAGGCGACCATCACCTTTGACGAGGCGTTCTCCGCCTGCGGCGCCGTTATGGGGCCCTACTCCGTCTCCGCAACGGTGCAGAGCACGGGAAGGTGATGCCATGGAACAGCTTGTTCGGGTGAAGGAAGTCTATGATAACGGCACCGCGCAGGTGTACCGGATTCGGGAAAGCGCCTGCTCCGGGGACTGCCACAAGTGCTCCGGCTGCGGCGCGGCCAAGGAAACCGTGGTGTTCACGGCGGAAAATCCCATCGGCGCCGGCCCGGGCGACCTGGTGCGGGTGGAGTCGGAAACCGCTCCGGTGCTGAAGGCTGCCGCGGTGCTGTACGTCGCGCCGCTGGTGCTGTTTTTCCTCGGCTACTACATCGGCTACCGGCTGGGCAATCTCGGCGCGCTGGTTGGCGCGGTGGGCTTTGTTCTGGGGATTGTCCTGGTGGTGGTCTACGACCGAAAAGTAATGAAAAAATCCGATCTCATCTATAAAATCACGGCTTTTGCCGGGAATTCCCGGCAGGAAGAAACGAAAAAAGGGGATAATGATCTTGGTTAAGAGTATGACCGGCTATGGCCGCGCCGTGGAAACCGTGAACGGCAGGGAATTTACGGTGGAGCTGCGCTCCGTCAACAACCGTTATCTGGACTGCTCCGTCAAGCTGCCCCGCAGCCTGTCCTTTGGCGAGGATGCGGTGAAGCAGGCGGTAAAAAACACCATTTCCCGGGGCAAGGTGGACGTGTTCCTGTCCGTCCGTTCCGAGGGCGCTGCCGACGTGAAGGTCACCCTGAACGAGGCCATGGCGGAAGGGTATCTCGCCGCCATGAAGCAGATGGCGCAGACCTACGGCGTCCGGGACGACATCAGCGTGTCCGTGCTGTCCCGTATGCCCGACGTGTTCACCGTGGACAAGCCCGAGGTGGACGAGGAGCAGCTGCTGGCGGATATGCTCAGCGTGGTCAATCAGGCTTTGAAGAGCTTCGACGATATGCGCTCCACGGAAGGGAAGGCGCTGGAGACGGATCTGCGGAGCCGTGGGGCGACCATCCTGAGCCTGGTCGCCCAGGTGGAGGCCGGAAGCGGCCAGACGGTCATTGACTACCGCACCCGGCTGGAGAACAAAATGAAAGAGGTGCTGGCCAATACTGCCATCGACGAAAGCCGGATTCTGACGGAGGCCGCCATTTTTGCCGACAAGGTTGCCGTGGACGAGGAGACCGTCCGCCTGCGCAGCCATTTGGAGCAGATGAACAATATGCTCACCACCGGCGGCCCCATCGGGCGGAAGCTGGATTTTCTGCTGCAGGAGATGAACCGGGAGGCCAACACCATCGGCTCCAAGTGCACCGACGTGCGCCTGGCCCGGATTGTGGTGGAAATCAAGGCCGAGCTGGAGAAAATCCGGGAGCAGACCCAGAACATCGAGTAAGGAGCGGCTATGAAACTTGTGAACATCGGCTTTGGCAGCATGGTGGCGGCGGGCAGGCTGCTGGCCATCGTGGCGCCGGACTCCGCCCCCATCAAGCGAGTGATTCAGGAGGCAAGGGACCGGGGCATGCTCATCGACGCGTCCTACGGCCGCAAGACCAAAGCCGTGCTGCTGATGGACACCGACCATGTGATCCTCTCAGCCATCCCCACCGAGACCCTGTACGCCCGGTGGATGGACAGGCCGGAGGAAGAGAGAAAGGAAGAAGAATCATGAGCAAGGGAAAGCTGTTTGTGATTTCCGGCGCCTCCGGTGTGGGCAAAAGCACCGTCCTGAAGCTGGTAATGGAGGGCCGGGACGACCTGAAGTTCTCCGTTTCCGCCACCACCCGTCCGCCCCGCCCCGGGGAAGTGGACGGCGTGCACTACTACTTTGTGACCAGAGAACGCTTCGAAGAAATGATTCGGCAGGATGCGTTTCTGGAATATGACGCCCATGCGGACAACTATTATGGCACCCCCCGTGCCCAGGCGGAGGAAAAAATGGAGCAGGGACTGCTGCTGCTGGACATCGAGCCGATGGGCGCGAAGCAGGTCAAGCAGGCCGCGCCAGACGCGGTGCTGATTTTCATCATGCCCCCGTCCCGGCAGGAGCTGGAGCGCCGTCTGCGCAGCCGGGGGGATACCTCCGAGGAGCAGATGCAGCTGCGGCTGGAGCGTGCTGCCTGGGAAATGGACCAGCGGGCGTGGTACGATTACGTCGTGGTGAACGACGATGCCCGGCGCTGTGCCGATGAAATTCTGACAATCATTGCCAATTTGGTTGACTGATTTTTTATTTGGAGGAACGAAACAATGCTTTACCCCCCTGTTGCTGATTTGCTGAAGAAAGTGGACAGCCGTTACCTGCTGGTGAATCTGGTGGCCCACCGTGCCCGTCAGATTGCCGCCGAGGCCGAGGCCTTCCAGGAAGATCTGCCGGAGAAGCCCGTGACCATGGCCATTCAGGAAGTGGCGGACGGCGAGCTGACCGCTACGGTCAAGGAAGAGTATATGAAGTAATGCCTTTCCGGGGAGCGATTGATTCAGTCGCCCCCCGGAAAGCAACCGGAAAGGATGGGGCAGACGGATGATTGCGAAAATAGCGGTGTCCGCGGCGACCTATGCCATTGACAAGCCCTATTCCTACAAAATCCCCGAGGGGATGACCCTGCAGCCCGGACAGCGGGTGCAGCTGCCCTTCGGCCGCGCCAATAAGCGCACCGAAGGCGTGGTTCTGTCCGTGGAAACGGGCAGCGAGGAAAAGCTCAAGGCTGTAGAGCTGTGCCTGGACGAAGCGCCGATCCTCACGGAGCGTCAGCTCCGGCTGGCGGCGTTCATGCGGGAGCGGTATTTCTGCACCTTCTATGAGTGCATCCGGGCGATGCTCCCGGCGGGACTGTGGTTTCAGACACGGGAGCGGCTGCGGCTCACCGATGACCGCTCCTGGAAGGACAAAACCATCCGCAAGGATGGCGCGGCGGAGGTGCTTTCCTTTCTGGAAAGCGCTGGCGGCGAGGCGGAGGTATCCGCTCTGCGCACTGTGATTCCGGATGAGGATGCCCTGTCCGACGTGATCGGGTATCTTTCCCGGAAAAAATGGATATCCGCCCAGACGGATTTTCTGCGCCGGACGGGAGACAAAGCGGAGAAAATTGCCGCCTTAGCCTGCCCGGCGGAGGAAGCCATGGAGTACGCAGCCCGCCGGGGAAAATCCGCCGTGCTGCAGAAAAATGTGCTGGAGCTGCTGTGCAGCGTGGGCAGTATCTCCGTAAAGGAGCTGTGCTATTTTACGGGAGCCTCCACCGCCACCGTCAACCGGCTGGAAAAGCTGGGGTATGTGGTACTGACGGAACGTCCGGTGCTCCGATGCCGGGAAATCAAGCCCGCGAAGCTGGAAGGGCCGCTGGTTCTGAACGAGGAGCAGCAGCGCTGCTATGCGGGACTGTCCCGGCAGATGGGGCAGGAAGCTCCCGGCGTGGCCCTTCTCTACGGCGTTACCGGCTCCGGCAAAACCGCCGTGTATATCAAACTCATTGCCGCCTGCCTGGAATCCGGTAAGGCCGCCATGCTTCTGGTGCCGGAAATCGCCCTGACGCCCCAGCTTCTGGGACTGATGGCGGCGTACTTCGGCTCTCAGGTGGCGGTGCTGCACAGCAGCCTGGGCGCGGGGGAACGGTACGACCAGTGGAAGCGCGTCCGAAGCGGCGACGCGAAGGTGGTCGTGGGAACCCGCTCGTCGGTGTTCGCGCCCTGCGATCCCGGCCTGATTATTCTGGACGAGGAGCAGGAGCGTTCCTATAAATCCGAAAATTCTCCCCGCTACTGCGCCAAAGAGGTTGCCATCTGGCGGGGGGCGAAGGAAGGGGCGCTGGTGCTGCTTGGCTCCGCCACGCCCTCCATTGAGAGTATGTACCGGGCCAAAACCGGCGCTTACCGCCTGTATACCCTGAACGAACGCTTCGGCGGACGAAAGCTGCCTGCGGTGGACATTGTGGATATGCGGGAGGAGCTGAAGCTGGGGAACGGTTCGTCCCTGAGCGTTCCCCTTCGGACAGCCCTTTCGGACAACCGGGATGCGGGAAAGCAGACCATTCTGCTGCTGAACCGCCGGGGCAACAGTCGGGCACTGGTGTGCGTGGACTGCCGGAAGGCACCGGAATGCCCCCGGTGCAGCGTCCGGCTGACCTACCACAGTGCCAACAACCGGCTGATGTGCCACTACTGCGGCTTTTCCCAGCCGGTGCCGGAGCGCTGCCCGGACTGCGGCGGCCCGCTGAAAACCATCGGCACCGGCACCCAGAAGGTGCAGGAGGAACTGGAATTTTTCTTCCCGGACATGGAAACCGACCGGATGGACGCCGACACGGTCAGCGCCGTGAACACCCACGAAAAAATATTGGAGCACTTCCAGAGGGAAAACGTGCCTGTGCTCATCGGCACCCAGATGGTGGCGAAGGGCCTGAACCTGCCGAACGTGACCCTGGTGGGCGTTCTGGACGCGGACCTGAGCCTGTACACCGGCGGCTACCGGGCGGGGGAGACCACCTTCAATATGCTCACCCAGGTGGTGGGCCGGGCGGGACGGGGGGATTCCCCCGGAAAGGCCATGATCCAGACATTACTGCCTGAGCATCAGGTCATCCGGTTGGCGGCAAAGCAGGATTACGACGGGTTTTACGACCTGGAAATCGGGCTGCGCCGGGTGCAGGACGCGCCCCCCTTCGGCGATATGGCCTGCGTGGTTTTCACGGGGCAGGAGGAGACGGCGGTGCTCCGGGGCGCGGTGAAGTTCCGGGACAGCCTGGCCGGGTGCCTGGGGCAGTACGGCTACAAAGAGGAACACTGCACGGTGCTGGGGCCTGCGCCCTGCGTCGTGCCGAAAATCAACTACCATTTCCGCTACCAGCTGACCCTCCGCTGCCGCATGACAAGGAAGCTGCGGCAGCTGCTGGCGTATCTGCTCCGAGCGTTCGGAAAGGACAAGACTAACCGTGGCATCAGCGCTTATATCGATGTAAACGGATTCGACTAGAGAAATGAGGTATCTTCCATGGGACTGCGTAAAATTCTGACGGATAAGGACCCGGCGCTGCACAAGGTGTGCCGCCCGGTGGACAAATTTGACCGGCGGCTGCATAAGCTTTTGGACGACATGACCGAGACCCTGGCGGATGCCAACGGCGTTGGTCTGGCCGCGCCCCAGGTGGGCATTCTCCGCCGGGTGGTGGTTGTGGACACCGGGGACGAAATTCTGGAGCTGGTGAACCCGGAGCTGGTGGAAACCAGCGGCGAGCAGTGCGGCGCGGAAGGATGCCTCAGCGTCCCCGGCAAGTACGGCCTGGTGAAGCGCCCCAACTACGCCAAGGTGCGGGCCCAGAACCGGGACGGCGAGTGGTTCGAGGCCGAGGGAGAGGAACTGATTGCCCGATGCTTCTGCCATGAGCTGGATCACCTGGACGGCATTGTCTATACCGAGGTCATGGAGCGGTTCCTCACCGACGAGGAGCTGGAACGGGACGAGTATTAACGGAGGGATACCCCATGCGCGTTGTATTTATGGGCACGCCGGACATTGCGGCGACCTGCCTGAAGAAAATCCTTGCCGACGGCTTTGACGTGGTGGGGGTCTATACCCAGCCCGACCGTCCCAAGGGACGGCACATGAAGCTGGTGGCCTCTCCGGTGAAGGAGGTTGCCGTGGCTGCCGGAATTCCCGTGTTCCAGCCGGAGCATTTCCGGGAGGAAGAGACGGTGACAGAGCTCCGGGAGCTGAAGCCGGACATCTGCGCCGTGGTGGCCTATGGGCGCATCCTGCCCCAGAAGGTGCTGGACGTGCCGCCCCTTGGCTGCATCAACATCCACGCAAGCGTTCTCCCCAAGTACCGCGGCTCCGCGCCCTACCAGTGGGCGGTGCTGGACGGCCTGGCACAGACCGGAGTCACAGCCATGTATCTCAGCCGGGAAATGGACGCGGGAGACATCATCGACGTTTCCAAGACCCCCATCGGGGAAAACGAGACGGCGGGGGAGCTGCTGGACAGGCTCGCCGTGCTGGGGGCTGAGCTTCTGAGCAAGACCCTTAAGCGGTTTGAAAGCGGGAAGGTGTCCGCCGTGCCTCAGAACGAGGCGGAGGTCAGCTACGCCCCCATGCTGGATAAATCCATCTGCCCCATTGACTGGACAAAAACGGCGCAGCAGGTGCACAACCACGTTCGGGGACTGCATCCCTGGCCGGTGGCAACCATGGAATTGCAGGGAAAAACCTTCAAGGTACACGCCACCCGCGTGGTGGAGGGCAGCGGTAGGCCCGGCGAGATTCTGGGCCTGACGAAAACCGGCCTGCGTGTCGCCTGCGGCGAAGGCGCGGTGGAGATTCTGTCCCTCCAGGCCGAGGGCGGCAAGCGTATGGCGGCTCCCGATTATTTCCGGGGCCACCCCCTGGAGCGCGGATGAGCGGGAGAGAAACGGCGCTGAACGCGCTGATTGCCTGCCGGAAAAACGGCGCCTGGTCCAATGGCGTCCTGAAGGAATACTGTGCCCGGGATGGCCTGGACGCCCGGGACGCGGCGCTGGCGGCGCGGCTGTGCTACGGCGTGCTGCAGAACCGGAACAAGCTGGATTTTTATTTACAGCAGCTCCTTACGGGGAAGCTGAAGGACTTGCACCCCGTGGTGCGGGACATTCTCCATCTGGGGCTGTACCAGATTTATGAAATGGACAAGATTCCCGCAAGCGCCGCCGTCAATGAATCGGTGACGCTGGCGAAGAAATACGGCAAAAACCCAAAAGCCGGGGCGCTGGTCAACGCCGTTCTGCGCAAGGCGGCAGACACCAGGGGAACGCTCCGGGAGCCGACTTCCTACGCCGACCGCTACAGTCACCCCGACGAACTGATTTCCCTTCTGAAGGCCAACCTGCCCAAGGGGACGCTGGAGCCCATGCTCATCGCCGACAATGCCGCCCCTCAGACGGTGGCCCAGGTGAACACCCTACGGATTTCCCCGGAGGCGCTGGCGGCGCGGCTGGCTGACCAGGGCGTTGCCGCAAGCCCCCACGGCTGGATGAAAGACTGCCTGGTGCTCTCCGGCACGGGAAATCTGGATGCGCTGCCGTCCTTCCGGGATGGACTGTTTTACATCCAGGACCCGGCGGCGAAGCTCAGCGTGCTGTGCGCCGGGCTGCCGGAAGGCGGCGGAAACGTGCTGGACTGCTGTGCCGCCCCCGGAGGCAAGAGCTTCGGGGCGTCCATCGCCATGGGCGGGCGGGGAAGCATCGTCTCCTGCGACATTCACGCCCACAAAACCGCCCTGATTGAAAACGGCGCCAAACGGCTGGGGCTGACCAACATCACCCCCCGGCAGCAGGACGCCACCCAGACCGTCCCGGAGTGGATCGGGAAAATGGACACGGTGATTGCCGACGTACCCTGCTCCGGCCTGGGCATCATCCGGAAAAAGCCGGATATCCGATACAAAAACCTGGATGAGCTGGCATCCTTGCCGGCCTTGCAGTTAAAGATCCTGGAAACCCAGTCCGCCTATGTCAAACCCGGCGGTACACTGCTGTATTCCACCTGTACCGTGCTGAAGCGGGAAAATGAGGACGTGGTTTCCGCCTTTCTTGCCGGACACGGCGAGTTTGCGCCGGAGCCGCTGCCCCTGCCCGGGATTTTTCCCGAAAACACAACCGGGATGCTCACCCTGATTCCCGGACAATACGATACCGACGGCTTCTTTATCTGCCGTCTGCGGAGGAAAGCATGAATCTGAAATCCCTGACCCTGCCGGAACTGGCGGAAGTTCTGAAGGAACTGAATCAACCCTCTTTCCGGGCCAAACAGGTCTACACCTGGCTGCACAAGGGTGTCCGGGACTATGACGAAATGACCAACCTGCCCAAATCCCTCCGGGATACCCTGGCGGAAAAATACCCCATCTGCGCCCCCAAGGTGGTGCGCAGGCAGCAGTCCGCCCGGGACGGCACCATCAAATACCTCTGGGAGCTGTCCGACGGCAACTGCGTGGAGACGGTGCTCATGCGCTATCACTACGGCAACACCGTCTGCATCTCCACGGAGGTGGGCTGCCGGATGGGCTGCGCCTTCTGCGCCTCCACCATCGGCGGTCTGGTGCGGCGGCTGGAGCCCTACGAAATGCTGGACGAGGTGCTGTTCACCCAGGTGGATTCCGGCCTGCCGGTTTCCCACATTGTCCTCATGGGCATCGGGGAGCCTCTCGACAACTTTGACAACGTGATGCGGTTTCTGGAGCTGGTGAACAGCCCCGAGGGCATGAACATCTCCATGCGCCACATCAGCCTTTCTACCTGCGGCCTGGTGCCGAAGATTGACGAGCTGGCAAAGCGGAGGCTGCAGTTGACGCTGTCGGTTTCCCTCCACGCTCCCAACGACGCAGTGCGGGACAAAATCATGCCGGTGAACAGGGCCTATCCCAGCGAGGAGCTGCTGGATGCCTGCCGGCGCTACTATCAGGCCACATCCCGCCGCATTTCCTTTGAATACGCCATGATCGACGGGGTCAACGACCGCCCGGAGGACGCGAAGGAGCTGCTCCGGCGGCTGAAGGGGCTGCCCGCCCACTTCAACCTGATCCCGCTGAACCATGTGGAGGAAAGCCCCCTGAAGCCCAGTACCAAGGCGGCGGTGGCGGCGTTCCAAAAAACTCTGGAAGACGGCGGCGTAACCGCTACCGTTCGCAGAACCCTGGGCGGCGACATCGACGCCTCCTGCGGCCAGCTGCGGCGGAAATACAACCAGAAGAAGATAGAAGATACGAGATAGGAGATACAAGATAGAAGATACAAGATAGAAGATATGGGACAGTGTGTATGGAATAGAATTTTGTGCATATCGGCTCCGCAAACCGGAAAACTGGGATTCATCGTTCCTTCGGAACGATGGCATTCTGCGAATGCCGGGGAAAACGGATTGCCACACCAGCCTGAGGGCTGGTTCGCAATGACATCGTTTTTCGTTTTCTCTCTATTCTATCGCAGCGTCACGTTGCAGCGGTATGTCATTGCGAACCAGTGCGCACACTGGTGTGGCAATCCGTTCCTTGCAATGCGCAGCGTTGCGTCGGCCGTAGGCCGATCACGTTAGGTGCACAAATCCCAATTTGTCGGGCAGCTGAGTAAAACCGATAAGCGCAATAT
>CAMAKJ010000015.1 GCA_945836055.1 uncultured Clostridia bacterium
TTCGCGCCTGCCAGGCTGTCATGCCCAACACCCCCCAGGTCGCCGTGTTCGACACTGCCTTCCACATGACCATGCCCCCCAAGGCTTACCGCTACGCCATCCCCACCGAGTACTATGAGAACGACTCCATCCGCCGCTACGGCTTCCACGGCACCTCTCACAAGTACGTCACCAAGCGCGCCATCGAGCTGATGGGCAGCAAGGACATCAAGCTGGTGAACTGCCACCTGGGCAACGGCTCCTCCCTGTCCGCCGTGAAGGACGGCAAGTGCCAGGATACCTCCATGGGCCTGACCCCTCTGGCCGGTGTTCCCATGGGCACCCGCTCCGGCGACATCGATCCCGCTGTCGTTCAGTTCGTCATGAACAAGTACGGCATGACTGCCGATGAGTGCCTGAACATGCTGAACAAGAAGTCCGGCGTGCTGGCTCTGTCCGGCGTGTCCTCCGACTTCCGGGACATCGAACAGGGAGCCGAACAGGGCAATGCCGACTGCGCCCTGGCTCTGGACAAGTTCGCCTACGAAGTCCGCAAGTACATCGGCTCCTATGCCGCCGCTCTGGGCGGACTGGACTGCCTGGTGTTCACCGCCGGCGTGGGCGAGAACTCCGCTTCCATGCGGGCCCGGATCTGCGAGGGCCTGGAGTTCCTGGGCGTCAAGCTGGACCCCGAGAAGAACAACACCCGTGGCAAGGAGGCCATCATCTCCGCCGATGACTCCAAGGTCACCGTCTGGGTCATTCCCACCAACGAAGAGCTGATGATTGCCCAGGACACCGCCGCCCTGGTCAACGCCGCGAAGTAAGAAATGCCAAAGCAGGAGCCGCCGCGAAAAAGCGGCGGCTCTTTTGCTAAGCGGAAGAGGAGTGTCTATGCCGATTCCCAATATTGAACAGCCGGAGCTGATTGCGCTTGATGATACGCTCCGCCTGCGGCGGTTTGACGACCGGTTTTCCTTTGCCTTTGACTGGTATCAGGATCCCGAAACGGTGTGGCTGGTGGACGGCGTCCGGCGGCCCTATTCCCGGGAGACCCTGGGGAATATGTACCATTATCTCGACCGGCACGGGGAGCTGTATTTTATCGAAGCGCGGGAAGAGGTCGCTTTTTGCCCCATCGGGGATGTGTGCTTCTGGCAGGAGGATATGCCCATTGTCATCGGCGACCCGGCTTACCGGGGCAGGGGCATCGGCAGGCGGGTAATCGCCGCCCTGGTTCGGCGGGGAAGGGAACTGGGGTATGACCGCCTCTTTGTACAGGAAATCTATGAATACAATGTCCCTTCCCGGAAATGCTTTGAAAGCCTGGGATTCCGCGTTCTGGAAAAGACGGAGCACGGAAACCGTTTTTATTTGAATCTGAAGGAGAAGCCTATGGAATCTGTTGTGGAGCGCTTTTTGCGCTATGTGAGCTTTGACACCCAGTCCGACGAAGCCTCCGAAACCTGCCCCTCTACGCCTAGGCAGAAAGCGCTGGGCGCGGCCCTGGTGGCGGAAATGGGGGAAATGGGCATCATGGATGCCCGGATGGACGAAAACGGCTATGTTTACGGCACCGTCCCCGGTGATCCGTCCATGCCCACCATCGGCCTGATTGCCCATATGGACACCTCGCCGGACGCCTCCGGCGCCGACATCAAGGCCCGGATTGTGGAATTCACCGGTGGGGACATCTGCCTGAACGAAGAAAAAAACATCTGGCTGCGGGCCTCCGACTACCCCAGTCTCAAAAATCACATGGGCAAGCACCTGATCGTCACCGACGGCACCACGCTGCTGGGCGCGGACGACAAGGCCGGTGTGGCGGAGATCATGACGGCAGCCCAGCGGCTTCTTGCCATGGGCGGAAAGCACGCCACGCTGAAAATCGGCTTTACTCCCGACGAGGAAATCGGCCGGGGCGCGGACCGGTTCGATGTGAAGGGCTTTGGCGCGGACTTCGCCTACACCGCCGACGGCGGCCCCGTTGGGGAAATCGAGTACGAGAATTTCAACGCCGCCGGAGCGAAGGTCGTAGTGCACGGCCTGAATATCCACCCCGGCTCCGCCAAGGGGAAAATGGTGAATTCCCAGCTGATTGCCATGGAGTTTGCCTCTTTGCTACCTGTGGGACAGCGGCCGGAGCTGACGGAAGGCTATGAGGGCTTCTTCCACCTGCTGGCCATCCGGGGCGAGGTGGAGCGCACGGAGCTGCACTATATCATCCGGGATCACGACATGGAGAAGTTCGAGGAGAAAAAGCGGGTGTTCGCCGCCGCCGGGGAATTTATCAACCAGAAGTACGGCGAGGGCACCCTGGAGCTGACCGTCAGGGACAGCTACTACAATATGAAAAAGTGCATCGAACCCTGCATGTATGTGATCGACCGGGCGAAGAAGGCCATGGAAGCGGCGGGAATGCGCCCGGTGGCGGTGCCCATCCGGGGCGGCACCGACGGCGCGCGGCTTTCCTACGAAGGACTGCCCTGTCCCAACCTCTGCACCGGCGGCGAAAATTATCACGGGCGTTTTGAGTTTATTCCCACAGAGGATATGCAGCAGTGTGTCCGGATGCTGGTGGGGATTCTGACGCTTGAATAAATCCGTGAGACAGTTAGGGTAACACCGCATAATGGGGGCTGCGGGCTTCGGCGGATCTTTTGCCCCATTATGCGGTGCTGCCTTAGCAGTAATATTACGCACCAAGGGCTTCCCCGAAGGGTAATGTCACCAACTTAAGGATTCAGCTGTAGGGCGGGGGCTTGCCCCCGCCGTCCCCCGGGATTACGAATTCGCCGAAATGAGGCAAAAACGCAACATGGTTCTGCGCGGCGGGGGCAAGCCCCCGCCCTACACTGATCGGATCTAAATGGTTAACGCTTAAGTTGACGACATTGCCCCGAAGGGGGGAAGCCCTGGCTTTGTGAATGCTGGCATATTTAGGAGAACACATCTATGAAAGACAAGCGATTGTTTCCGGAAAAGGGACTGCTCATGCTCTCCGGAGGGACGTTTCTGCTTCTGATTGTCCCGGCGTGGGTACCGGGCTTTCTCTGGTGTGCCGCGGCGGCGGTGATTCTGTGCCTTTGCCTGTGGCGGCTGAAGGTGCCCCGGGATACTATCCGGGAACTGCTTTCCAAGCCCGGGTACGCCGCTCTGGCGCTGCTGGTAAACGGCGCGCTGTGGGTAAATTTCTGCCACACCTGGGCGGATTCCCGGAAAATCACAGCCCTTGCCGGTGCGCTGGGCATGGGGGCGGATGTGCTCGTGCCGCTATGCGGAGCGCTTCTGGCGCTGGCGGCGGCTCCGGCTGTGGCCTGTGTCCTCTGCTACTATATTTCTGCCGGTGTCTCGGATTACCGGGAGGGGAAATGCGGTACGCTTCCCTCCGGAAAACCGGGGGTTCCCATGGGAAAGGCGCTGCTGATCCTCTTTGCCGTGTTTGTGCTGGGGATCAGCGCCATTCTCCTGGCAAACTTCTACTATATGGACGATTCGCCTCGGGCGGCCATGGGCTACAAGCAGTGGGACTATTTCAGCCGGTATCTCTCTACGGCACTGGCCACACTGGTGCACGGGGGCGATTACCTGGCGGACGCAGCACCCCTGCCCCAGCTTCTCGCCATGGGGATTCTGGCGGCGTCCGGGGTGCTCATGCTGTATATCGTGTACGACCGGACGGCCTTTTCCTGGTGGGAGCTGGCGGCGGTGGTGTGCGTGGGGCTGAACCCCTATATGCTCGGATGCGTCAGCTTCCGCTTTGACGCGCCCTATATGGCGTTGTCCGTATTGGCGTCGGTGGTGCCGCTGCTCTACCGGAACCGCCGCCCGGCGGCGTACATTCTGGCATCTCTGCTGGGGATTCTCGCCGTGTGCACCAGCTATCAGGCGGCGGCGGGGATTTTTCCCATGCTGGTGATGCTGCTGGCGCTGCGGATGTGGAACCGCCGGGAACCCTGGCGGAAGGTGCTGGCATTTGTCCTTTCCTCCGCAGCAGGCTGGGGGCTGGGGCTAATCTTCTTCAAGCTGGTGATAATGATTCCTGCCGACGCCGGATATGTCGCCAATTCCCTTCCCGGAATCAAGGAACTGATTCCGAACTTTTTCCGCAATCTGATCAGGTATTACGCCTTGATCCGGACGGATTTCAAGCCATTCTGGCTGGTTTTGACGATTCTGATGGCCGCTGGATTTGTCCTTCGGTCGATCCTTGGCTCCCGGCGGAACAAAGCTGCTGCCGCTGCCGCAACCGTCACGGCGTTGCTATTGATGGGACTGATCTGCTTCGGCATTTATCCCGCTCTGGCAACCCCGGTGTTCGCTCCCAGAGCCATGTACGGCTTCGGGATTCTGCTGGCGATTTTCGGCATTACGGCGGCAGAAGGGGAGAAGAACATCCCCTGCAAGGTGCCGGCGGCGGTGCTTTCCTGGCTCTTCCTCGTCTTCAGCCTGACCTACGGCAACGCCTTGCGCGTCCAGAAGGACTATACGACCTTCCGTACCGAGCTGGTCATCGCGGCCTTGCAGGACATGGCAGAATTTCAGTCGGGGGAGCCGGTGACGGTGCAGCTTGCCGGTTCCATCGGGCAGGCCCCCGTCGTCAAAAACACGGCCCGGAACTGCCCGATGCTGAACCGTCTGGTGCCGGAAACCTTTGCCGGCGGCGACGATCTGACCCAGTACGGGTTCTACAGCTATTACGACCTGCGCAATGTGGTGTGGAACCCGGATATTGACCTGCGGGAAATGGATCTGCCCATCCTCAAGGACACCATGTACCACACCATTCGCGGGGAGGACGGTTATATTCTGGTGGAACTGAAATAGCCCGCCGGGCATAAAGAAAACCGGGAAGCGTGCGGCTTCCCGGTTTTTTGCTGCTGTATGGATTATTCGGCGAAGTCAGTCTCCTCAGCCACAGGCTCGTTCTCGTTTACAACGACTTCGGGGGCGGGCTCCTCGGCGGGGACTTCCTCAGCCGCGGGCTCCTCGGCGGGAGCGGCCTCCGGTTCCTGGACAGCCTCGGCGGTTTTCTCACAGCAGGGGCACTTGGGCAGGGAGGAAAGCAGCTTCTTCGCCCAGGCGACAATCTGATCGCCATAGGTGGCGACGACATAGACGGCGCCGGCAACAGCGGCCAGGGCAGCCAAAACCTTCACGATAGCAGTCAGCGTTTTCATGGCAAAGACCTCCAGAAATAGAATTCTACTGTATTAGTATAACCAATGTTATGGGAAAAAGCAAGAAACAAATCTTGAACAATGAAAAAATGGGAATCAAAGATAGCCGTACATCCCCCGGACGCTGACTTCTCCGGAGCTCACCGACTCTGTATGGCCGTCGGAGAAGCGCACCACCAGCGCGCCCTCCTCATCTACGTCCAGGGCTTTGCCGTGGTGAACCTCGCCGCCCTTCACAATGGACACCTCTTTGCCCAGGGTGACGCAGCGGGCGCGGTAGAAGCGGAGCATTTCCTCCTTTCCGGTGAGCAGGGAGGCATCCATCTCCCGCAGCGCTTCCAGCATGGCGGCGGCTACCCGGGCCCGGTCAATTTCGTGCCCGGCTGCCATGGCGAGAGAACAGGCCTTATCCCGGATTTCCGGATCAAAATCGGCTTCCGCCTGACAGCAGTTGACGCCGATGCCGACAATGGCCCAGTCCACGTTTCCGGCGGCGTTCAGCCCCATTTCCGTGAGGATGCCCGCCAGCTTCCGTTTGCCCCAGACAAGGTCGTTGGTCCACTTGATGCCGGGCCGGATTCCGGCGGCGGATTCCAAAGCGCGGCACATGGCGGCGGCCGCCGCGCAGGTCAGGTGCATCAGCTCCATGGGCCGGCAGTCCGGCCGGAGGAGAATGCTGAGATAAACCCCCACTCCAGCCGGGGAGAGAAACGTCCGTCCCAAACGGCCCCGGCCGCCGGTCTGGCGGTCGGCGATGAGCACCGTGCCCTGGGGCGCGCCCTGGGATGCCATGCTTTTCAGGCGGGTGTTGGTGGAGTCCAGCTCCGGGTAGACAAAAAGCCGGTCCTTCCAGGGGTACGCGGGAGAGAGGTTTGCGAGAATCGCTTGCTTCATGTCAGTCAATGTCGGATAGCACTTCCGCGGGGACATTGTCCAGAATTTCCGGATGGGCGAGAATCCGGCGGTAATGCTTGAAGAAGGCGGCGTAGTAGAAGCCGTCCACAATCCGCTCATCCAGGGAAAACTTCACGTCCACATATTTCCGTTCCACAATGGTACCGTCCTCCTGCACCTCCACGGCCCGGCGCTTCATGCCGAAGGCGCCGAACACCGGCAGGTTGCCGAAGTCGTACAGGTGGTGGTAGATGGGCTGAATGCCAAGACTTCCCATGGAGGTGAAGAACAGGGAGCCGTGGAAGGGGCTGACCTCCAGCAGGAACCTGGGGAGCAGACCGAAATAGTCCAGGGTTTTCAGAACCCACACCACGAATTTCAGCACCACCCCGGGAATCAGAGTGAAGGCTCCCGCTGTGGCGTCGAAGCTGGAATTCAAGGGTGTGTTTTTCACATTGTCCACGGCGGATTGGAATTTACGGTACACGTCGTCGGCGGTGTCCCGGGGAGACAGGTGCACCTTGATGACCGTGTCCGGGGAGTCGGCGGACATTTCCTTTTTGATGGTCATGCAATATTGGATGTCCTCCCCCCGGGAGTAGACCTTCTGCCCCGCGAGAAAGCGGTTCAGCCCGGGGTAGCGGCACAGTCCCCGGCAGTAGGCAGCCAGAAGCACATGGGTGATGCCGAAGTTGGTCAGGCCCTCCCGGCGCTTGCGGCGGATGTAGCGGTCGATCTGGCTGATTTCCAGGGATTCCGAGAAGTAATTCGTGGAGGTATTCCGGGTGACCATAATGTAAGGGGAGACCTGGGCCATGGGCGGCAGGGAGCGAATCCGGCGTCCGTCGGTGCGGTCGCCCCAGGTGGGGTGGTATTCGTCCACGGGATGCACCCGGATGCCGAAGGTAAGAATCAGCATACCCAGAACCATGAGAAAATCCGGTAAGCATTTTCCGCCTGCCGTCAGATCGCCCCGCAGCAGGAACGCCCGGTAGCAGTACATCAGGAACAGCAGCGGTCCGCAGAGAACGGGCAGCAGGAACAAAACGGCGTGCTGGCGGTGCCCGGCGGTGATGTCTGTGTAGAGGCAGGCAAAGAAAACCACGGCAATCCAGAACAGCCACGCCATCATCCGGCTGGACACGCCGCCGGAGAAGGCCAGCCCGGCGTAGCAGGCCATGAGCCAGACGGGAATGGCGGTTTTGTAGAACCGTTCCTCGCCGGAAAGCAGGGCGATGAGCGCATACAGCACAGCTGCCGTGATGGGCAGAACGATTTGGCTCCACACGAAAGGCCCATCTCCGGACCCTTTCAAACCGGAGAGGGCAATGCGGGCCACTGCCGAAGAAGCCATGCACAGCGCCATCAGCCAGGTCAGCGCGTTTTTTCGGCTGACATAGAGATGAATTCTGTTTTTCATAACAACGTAAGTATACCAAAAAGAAATAGATTTGGCAATAAGAAAAGCGGGGATTTCACCCGCTTTTCGGAAAATTAAAGATTTTTGTTGATTGCGGCAACGTTTCCTGCGGCTGACCGGGCCCCCGGTCAGATTGCTTTCAGCGCTGCGATAAAGGCCGGGGTTGTGCCGCAGCAGCCGCCCAGCAGCGTCGCGCCGTTTTCCCGGCACTGGCGCATCACGTCCGCGAATTCCTCCGGCGTCTGGGCGTATTCCGCCACACCCTCGGCGTTAATCGTTGGGATGCCGGCGTTGGGCTTGCAGATCAGGGGGATTTTTACGCTGCGCCGGAGCTTCGCCACCAGGTAAGGGGTCATCATGTCCGCCGCCACGCAGTTGAAGCCCACGGCGGCGGCGCCCGCTTCCTCCAGCTCGCTCAGAACCTGCCCGCCGTCCGCGCCGGACAGCAGAGCGCCGTCGGGCTGCATGGTGAAGCTGTACATGGCGGCGCCCGCCCCCTCCAGCTCGGCGGCGGTCAGAATCGCCTCCGCCTCCTGGGCGTACAGCAGGGTTTCCCCAATGAGCAGGTCGGCTCCGCCGTCAATGAGCCCACGGATCTGGCGGCGGTAGTTGTCTACCAGCAGATCGAAGCAGTCCGGGTTCCAGCTGTCGCAGAAGGTGGCCAGCGTCGTCAGGTCTCCCGCAATCAGGCACCCGGGGGCGGCGGAGCGGGAGAGCGTCACCAGGGCTTCGTTGATCTTTTCCGTGTGGGCATCCAACCCCACGGCCTTCAGAGCGATGGGCTGGGCCTGAAAGGTGGGAGCGTAAATGATCTGGCTGCCGGCTGCGGCGTAGGCCCGCTGCAGGGCCACCAGCGGCTCCGGATTTTCCAGAACCCACTGCTCGGTGCAGCACCCCTTGGGCATTCCGGCGGCGCGAAGATTGGAACCGGTGGCACCGTCCAGAAACCGAACCCCGCCGGCGATTTTTTCCTGAAGCTGCTTCTTTGTGAGCATAGAATACCCCTTCCTGTATTGTAGCTGTGCATTTCCGCAATTATAAACCATTTTCCCGGGGATTGCAACAGGCATTGACCTTTTGGGTAAAATCTGCTATGATAGCGGGGAATTACGAAAAAAGGAGCGAAACGCTATGAAGAAAACCGTACTGCGGGAGTATGCCCGCTTGATTGTCCGCTGCGGCGCGAACGTCCGGAAGGGCCAGGAGGTTACCATTTACGCCGAGCTGGATCAGCCGGAGTTTGTTCAGATGGTGGTGGAGGAGGCCTACAAGGCCAAGGCCAAGAAGGTCACCGTGGAGTGGAGCTACCAGCCCCTGCAGAAGACCCGGGTCCGCTATGAGTCCGTCAAGACCCTGGGCACTGTCCCCGAGTGGGTCAAGGCCAAGCAGGAACATTTCTGCGAGGTTCTTCCTGCTCGGATTCACCTGATCTCCGAGGATCCCGACGGCCTGAAGGGTATGAACATGGAAAAGGTTACCAAGGCCAACCAGATGGCCTATCCCATTCTGAAGCCCTACCATGACCGCCGGGAAAACAAGGAGCAGTGGTGCATTGCCGCTGTCCCCGGCGTGGCCTGGGCGAAAAAGGTGTTCCCTGGGCTCCGCGCCAGCGCCGCCGTGGAGAAGCTGTGGGAGGCCATTCTGTACACCTCCCGGGTCACCGACGATCCCGTAAAGGCGTGGGAAGCACACAATGCCGACCTGCATGACCGCTGCGCTTATCTCAACAGCCTGAATATCCGCAGCCTGCACTATACCGCCGACAACGGCACCGATCTCACCGTGGGCATGATCCCCGAGGGCGAGTGGAAGGGCGGCGGCGATACCAGTCTGCAGGGCATCTTCTTCAACCCCAATATCCCCACCGAGGAGTGCTTCATCTCCCCCAAGAAGGGCGAGGCCGAGGGCATCGTCTATTCCACCAAGCCCCTGTCCTACCGGGGTCAGCTCATCGAGAACTTCTCCGTCCGTTTTGAAAACGGCAAGGCCGTGGAGGTCAAGGCGGAGAAGGGCGAGGACGTGCTGAAGACCATGATTGCCATGGACGAGGGCGCGGCCTACCTGGGCGAGTGCGCCCTGGTGCCCCAGCACAGCCCCATTGCGGAAAGCGGCATCCTGTTCTACAACACCCTGTTCGACGAAAACGCCGCCTGCCATCTGGCGCTGGGCATGGGCTTCGCCGACACCATCCGCGACTTCCAGAACAAGACCCTGGACGAGTGCCGCGCCCTGGGCGTCAACGACTCCATGATCCATGAGGACTTCATGATCGGCTGCGACACCATGAATATCGACGGTATCTGTGAGGACGGCAAAGTGGTGCCCATTTTCCGGGGCGGCAACTGGGCGTTTTGATGGGAATGCAAAATGCAGAATGAAGGCATCCTCTTCAGGCAGAATGGAAAACATTCCGAAGGAGCATTGCAATTCGACGTTCTGCATTTGAACGCACTTCACGGCTTTTTGAAAAATTCCAAAAAAAATGCTTGCATTCTCCGACACTTTGTGATATGATATCCGGGCGATTGAAGATTGCTTAGGGCATCTATGCCCTTTAACTGATACGAAAGAGGTGAACGAAATGAAGGAAGGTATCCATCCCAAGTACGAACAGACCACCATCCGCTGTGCCTGCGGCAATGTCTTTACCACTGGTTCTACCAAGAAGGACATTCGTGTTGAGATCTGCTCCAAGTGCCACCCTTTCTATACCGGCAAGCAGAAGCTGGTTGACACCGGTGGACGTGTTGATCGCTTCAACAAGCGTTTTGGCCTGAAGTAAGACATCCAGATTCCGCACTACGGTTTTCCGTGGTGCGGTTTTTTATTTTCACTTTCTTCACAAATTTCGACGGGAAAAGGATTGTGCGCACCGCGCATTGTGTGGTATAATAACGAATAAAAGAATGAATGAAGCAAGGCGGGCACGAAAAGGGATTTCTTTCCACCCCGGCTCTGCTTCCAATGACGGAGGAACTATGGAACCAAACATGGATCGCGCGGTTCAGGAGCGGGCAGTACTGGTTGGACTGAACGCGGACTGCTTTACCGAGGAACAAACCGCCACCGAAAGCACCCTGGACGAGCTGGAGGACCTTCTGGAGACTGCGGGAGGCTTCTGCACCGGCAAGGTGCTGCAAAATCGTCATGCCCCCGATTCCCACAGCTTCATCGGCGAGGGCAAGGCTCTGGAAGTGAAAATGCTGGTGGAAGCGACGGAATCCACCATGGTCATCTTTGACAACGAGCTGTCCCCCGGCAATATCCGGGCGCTGGAAGAGATCATCGGCGTCACCGTTCTGGACAGAAGCGCCCTGATTCTGGACATTTTTGCCCAGCGGGCCAAGACCAAGGAAGGCCGGCTGCAGGTGGAGCTGGCGCAGTACAAGTACCTTCTGCCCCGGCTTTCCGGCATGGGCACGAGCCTGTCCCGCCAGGGCGGCGGCATCGGCACCCGGGGCCCCGGAGAAACCAAGCTGGAGACCGACCGCCGGCACATCCGGGAGCGGATCAACCGGCTGGAGGAGGAGCTGGAGCAGGTGCGCAAGGTGCGCTCCGTCCAGCGGGAGAGGAGAATGAAGAATTCCGTCCCTGTGGTTGCCATTGTGGGCTACACCAACGCGGGCAAGTCCACCCTTTTAAATCAGCTCACCGGCGCGGGCATTCCCGCCAACAACCGGCTGTTTGACACCCTGGACACCACCTCCCGGCTTTTGACTGTTTCCGACAATCTGGATGTGATTCTCTCCGACACCGTTGGCTTTATCGCAAAGCTGCCCCACCATCTGGTGGACGCCTTCCGGGCGACTTTGGAGGAGCTGGAATACGCGGACCTTTTGCTGCACGTCATCGACGCCTCCGACCCCCATCTGGAGCAGCACATTGCCGTGGTGGACAAGCTGATTGCCCAGCTGGCCAAGCCCGATACTCCGGTGCTCAAATGCTATAACAAGGCAGACCTTGTGTACTCCGAGGAAATCCCGGTGGGGAAGAACATTGTAGCCATTTCCGCCAAGCGGGGCATTAACATGGACGGCCTGCTGAAGGCCATCGAAAGCGCCCTGAATCAGGCCCGGCACCACATCGTGGTGCGCCTGCCCTACGCCATGGGCGGCATGGTGGAGACCCTCCACGACGGCGCCCAGGTGAAAAAGGTGGACTATACCCCCGAGGGCATCGAAATTGAGACCATCGTGGATGGAATTCTCTACGGCAGACTGAAAAAGTATATCATCAGGGAGTGCTGAAGCTTGGACGAGTATCTGGTGCCTACCCAATTTGGGGAAGGGGAATTTGTGGAGAAGAAATCCCGGTTCATCGGCCGCGTCTGGCCGGTGGACACCGAGGAGGAAGCCCTCGCAAAAATCCAGGAGATGAAAAAGAAGCACTATGACGCCACCCACAACTGCTGGGCTTATATCCTCAAGGACGGCGCGGTGCGCTTTTCCGATGACGGCGAGCCCGGCGGCACCGCGGGAATGCCCATGCTGCAGGTGCTGCAGCGGGAGGGGCTGTATAACGTGGTGTGCGTGGTGACCCGGTACTTTGGCGGGATTCTGCTGGGGGCCGGGGGACTGGTGCGGGCATATACCAAGGGCGCAAAAATTGCCGTGGACGCCGCCGGGAAATCCATGAAACGGGTGTGGACGGCGGTGTATGTGCCCTGCCCCTACTCCTTCTACGAACGGGTGAAGCTGGAAGCCGCTGCCTTCGGCGGCATTCTCCGCAGGACGGATTTCGGCGCGGAGGTGGAGCTGGAGCTGCTGTTTCCCGAGGGACAGGTCGGCGCCTTTCTGGACAGGCTCACCGATCTGACCTCCGGCACCGTGGAGGGCATAGAGACGGGACAGGAGTACCGGGCGTTTCCGGTGACCGGGGAGGCTACATAAATGGAGATCAGAAGAATCACCCGGGCATCTGCCGGGGATCTGCGGCTGAAGAACGAGGCCTTTCCCATGCCGGGGCGGTTCATCCCGGCACTTTCCGAGGGTGTCTGGACGTACCGGACGGAGCGGTATCCGGAGTGCCGGTGGATGACCTTCCCCGATGAAGCTTACGATTTTGAAGCGGTGGAGAAAAACGGCGCGGCTTTCGGCGCTTACGAGGACGGCGTCTGCGTCGGACTTGCCGTATATCAGAATTACTATTTTGGCTATTGGTATTTGCTGGATTTGAAGGTCAGCGCCGCCGCCCGGGGCAAAGGCGCGGGGAAAGCCCTGATTGAGGCGGGAATGGCGGAAGCCCGGAAGCGGGGCTATATCGGCCTGTTTACCCAGGCCCAGGACAACAACCTGAACGCCTGCCTGTTTTATCTGAAAACGGGCTTCACCATCGGCGGCTTTGACAACCGGGTGTACCGGGGGACAAAGCAGGAAGGAAAAGCGGATATCATTTTCTACAGGGACTGAGGGGGATTGCCATGACCGTGCGGGAAGAACTGGAACTGCAGGAGCACAAGCGTCTGAACCCACTGGCGGCCTTTGCCGACCAAAGCAAGGGTCGGCCCCGATCAGAACCGCCTCGGGAGGAGGACGTGCGCACCTGCTATCAGCGGGACATTGACCGCATTGTCCACTCCAAATCCTTCCGCCGCCTGATGCACAAAACTCAGGTGTTTCTGCAGCCCGAGGGCGACCACTACCGCACCCGGATGACCCACACCCTGGAGGTGTCCCGCATCGCCGGAACCATTACCCGGGCGCTGGGCTTAAACGAGGATCTGGCGGAGGCCATCGCCATGGGCCACGACCTGGGCCACACCCCCTTCGGCCACGCGGGAGAGGATGCTTTAAGCAAGTGCCTGGGCAAGCCCTTCCGCCACAATGAGCAGAGCCTGCGGGTGGTGGACATTCTGGAAAAGGACGGCCAGGGGCTGAATCTGACCTATGAAGTGCGCATGGGCATCCTGGGGCACACCGGGGAAACCTGGCCGGAGACCCTGGAGGGGCAGGTGGTGCGCCGCTCCGACCAGATTGCCTATGTCAACCACGACATCGACGATGCCATCCGGGCGGGGATTCTCACCGACGACGACATTCCCGCCGCCATCACCGACATCCTGGGCCACAACCACCGGGACCGGATCAACACCCTGGTCTGCGACGCCATCCGCACCTCCCGGGAGGCAGGCGTGGTCTGCCTGTCCCCCAATGTGGACAAGGCCCTGCGGGATCTGCGCGCCTTCATGTTCACCCACGTCTACCGCAACCCGGTAGCCAAGGGCGAGGAAAGCAAGGCCAAGGACATGCTCCAGCGGCTGTTTGAATACTACATCACCCACCCGGAGGCCCTGCCGGAGGACTTTCAGCCCCAGCTGAGCTTTGACGGCATGGAGCGCACGGTCTGCGACTACATCGCGGGCATGACCGACAACTACGCCGTGGACAAATTCCGGGAAATCTTCATCCCCATGGGCTGGCAAATTCATGGATAGAGATATTTGCAAACGAGACGAAAGGAGGGGATACCATGGCTTTTCCGCCGGCATTTCTTGACGAAGTTGTCGCCCGCAATCCCATAGAGGACGTGGTGGGACAGTACGTCACATTGAAGCGCTCCGGTTCCAACCTGTTTGGCCTGTGTCCCTTTCACGGAGAAAAAACCGCCTCCTTTTCCGTCGCGCCGGACAAGGGAATGTACTATTGCTTCGGCTGCCACAAGGGCGGCGGCGTCATCAATTTTGAAATGGAGATCGAGGGCCTGAGCTACGGCGACGCCGTCCGGGCGCTGGCCAAGCGGGCGGGGCTGGAGGTGCCGGAGGACGAGCAGTATCAGTCCCGGTACCGGCAGCAGGAGCGTCTGTGGGCGCTGCACAAGGAAGCGGCGCGGTTTTTCCACAGCCAGCTTTACGCCCCCATCGGCGCGTCCGCCCTGGAATACGCCCGGGGACGGGGCATGACCCAGACGACCCTGACCAAATTCGGCATCGGCTACGCCCCGGACAGCTGGAGCGGCCTGGTGGACGTTCTGCGGAAAAAAGGCTACACCGACCAGGAACTGCGGGATTCGGGTCTCGTAACGGTGAGCAGAAAGAACGGCAGCCTCTTCGACCGCTTCCGCGACCGGCTCATGTTCCCCATCATCGATGTCCGGGGCAACGTCATCGGCTTCGGCGGGCGGATCATGAACGACAGGGACAAGGATGCCGCCAAGTACTTAAATTCCCCGGAAACCCTGATTTTCAACAAGCGAAAAAACCTGTTTGCCCTGAATTTCGCCAAGAAAAGCAAACTTGGTTACCTGATTCTGGTGGAGGGGTACATGGACGCCATCGCCCTGCATCAGTACGGCTTTGACTGCGCGGTGGCCTCCCTGGGCACCGCCCTAACCGAGGACGGCGCGGCGCTGCTGTCCCGGTATACCGACCAGGTGGTGCTGATTTACGACGGGGACGCCGCCGGACAGAACGCCACCCAGCGGGCCATCCCCATCCTGGAAAAGGCGGGGCTGCAGGTTAAGGTTCTGAAAATGCGGGACGCCAAGGACCCGGACGAGTTTCTCAAAAAGTTCGGCGCGGACCGGTTCAAGATTCTATTGGAGGAATCCTCCAACCGGGTGGAATACCAGCTGGCGGCCATACTAAGGAAGTACGATCTCCGGGACGACGATCAGAAGGTCAAATACCTCCAGGAATCCGCCGATCTCATCGGGTCGCTCCCCAGCGCCGTCCAGCGGGATGTGTACGGCGGCCGGGTGGCGGAGACTGCGAAAATCAGCGCCGACGCCATGCATATGGAAATTGAGCGGGCGCAGAAGCGGCGGGTTTACCAGGAGAAGAAAAAGCAGGAGAAAATCGACCTGGCTCCTGCCCGGAACCTACAGCCCAAGAGCCGCGCCATCCGCTATACCAACATGAAGTCCGCCATGGCGGAGGAAATGCTGCTGTCGCTCATTCTCCGGGAAAGCGCCCTGCTGGATCACACCGGAAGCCTGACGCCGGAGATGTTTTCCTCCCAGCTGCTGGGCCGGGTGTATTCCCAGCTGAAACGGCGCCATGCGGAGGGACTGGGCGTATCCCTCGGAACCCTGACCGATCTGACACCGGAGGAAATGTCCCATATTGCGGGGATTGTGCAGCGTCAGGAGGGGCCTGTGAACGAGCAGGCGCTGCTGGACTGCGTCCGCACCATTCAAAGTGAGTATCAGGCATCGAAAGTGACGACAGAGGATGACCTTCTTGCGCTGCGGGACCGCCTGAAGGAGAGAAAAGGAATGAAAGCATGACAGAGCTTTTGGAAGAGAACGCCCCTGTGAGCGCCGGGGAAGACGATGTGCGCCAGTTTTTAAACGAAATCCGCCGCTATCCCCGCCTGACGCCGGAGGAGGAGCGGGCGCTGGCCCAGCGCTGCGCCCAGGGCGACGAGGACGCCATCCGCCAGATGGTCAATTCCAATCTGCGCCTGGTGGTATCCATCGCCAAGGAGTACGCCGGGCGGGGCGTTGCCCTGATGGACTTGATTCAGGAGGGCAGCATCGGACTGCTGGCCGCGGCGCGGAAATTTGACTATACCCGGGATCTGCGATTTTCCACTTACGCCACCAAGTGGATTCGCCAGGGCGTGACCCGGTGCCTGATGAACCACGGCAGCACCATCCGGGTGCCCCTGCATACCGCCGAGCGGATGCGGAAAATTGAGGCGGCGCGGACAACCCTCCGGCAGCAGACGGGGCAGGAGCCCACCGACGGTGACATTGCCCGGGAATGCGGCATTCCGGTGGAGAAAGTGCAGGCGCTGACCCAGCTGACCCCGGACGTCTGCTCGCTGGACGTTCCCACGGGAGAGGACGACGACAGCGCCCTGCAGACCCTGCTGGAGGACGCCCAGGCGCCCCAGCCCTATGAGGAGCTGGTGCGTCAGGAGCTGGACAGCACCATGGATAAGCTTTTGGGCACCCTGAATGAGCGGCAGCAGCAGATTCTGCGGCTGCATTTCGGCATGGAGGACGGCAACTGCTATTCCCTGGAGGAGATCGGCAAAAAGCTGGGCATTTCCAAGGAGCGGGTGCGCCAGGTGGAGCGGCAGGCCATGGACAAGCTGCAGAAAATGGGCGCAAGTCTCGGATTGGAGGACTTTTTGAATGAATGATCTGGATTTTTCCTTTGAGGACAGCCCCTGGGAGGTGTACCTCCGAACCAAGAATACAGGGGAGAAGGTGTCTGCTGCCCGGATGCTGGCTATGCTGGAGGGGGAAGAGGAGCAGGCCGTAGAGGATGCCTTCCAGGAGATGGAGCAGAAGCAACTGGTGCTGGACATCTCCGATCTGCCCAAGTTCGCCGGAAGCGGGGAAGCCGCCGTCCGTCTGCGGCAGGAGGTTCAGCTTGTGCAGAAGGGACTTCCCTTCGGAGAACTGGAACCCAACGACCCCCTGCGGCTGTACTTAGAGGAGGTGGCGCTGATTCCCACCGGCGGAGATGAGCAGTCTCTCGCGGCGCGGTGCGCCAGAGAGGACGAGCGCGCCATGGAGGCCCTGACCAACCAGGGCCTGCACCGGGTGCTCGCCATTGCCAAAGCCCATGTGGGCTACGGCGTGCTGCTGCTGGATCTGATTCAGGAGGGAAGTCTCGGTCTCTGGCAGGCCATCCGGGAGTACCGGGACGGAGCGTATGAACGGCAGCGGGATCACTGGATTCGCTACTACATGGCGAAGGCCATCACCCTGCAGGCCCGGGCCGGCGGCGTGGGCCAGAAAATGCGCGGGGCGCTGGAAGACTACCGGGCGGTGGACGAGCGGCTGCTGACCGAGCTGGGGCGGAATCCCACCCTGGAGGAGATTGCCGACGCCATGCACATCAGCCCCGAGGAAGGCGCGGCGGTGAAGAAAATGCTGGACGACGCCCGGCTGCTGGCCCAGGCAACCAAAGAGCCGGAACCGGAGGAGGACAAGGAGGCGGAGGAACAGTCCGTGGAGGACACCGCCTATTTCCAGATGCGCCAGCGGATTGAAGACCTGTTGTCCGTGCTGGAGGAAACCGACGCCAAGCTGCTTACCCTGCGCTTCGGCCTGGAGGGCGGCGCGCCCTTAAGTCCTGCAGAAACGGGAAAGCGTCTGGGCCTGACCCCGGACGAGGTGCTGGCCAGGGAGGCTGCCGCCCTTGGAAAACTCAGGGAAAGCTGAATTTGAATTGAAAGAGGGATACAGGATGGGAAAACCGATTTCCATTGCCATTGACGGCCCTGCCGGGGCCGGAAAGTCCACCATCGCCCGGCGGCTTGCGAAGGAACTGGGCTTTTACTACGTGGACACCGGCGCGATTTACCGCACCGTGGCCTATTTCTTTGACCTGTGGGGAATCAGCCCCAAGGACATCGACGGCATCACTCGCTACATTGACGAGCTGACCATCAAAATCGAATACGATGCTGAGGGCGTCCAGCATATGATTATGAACGGTATGGATGTCACCGACGACATCCGCACCCAGGAGATTTCCCAGAAGGCCAGCCTGGTGTCCGCCCATGCCATCGTCCGGGATCTGCTGCTGGACATGCAGCGGGAAATGGCGGAACAGCACAACGTTATTATGGACGGCCGGGACATCGGCACCGTGGTGCTGCCTAAGGCCACGGTGAAAATCTTCCTCACCGCCTCGCCGGAGGTGCGGGCCAAGCGCCGGACCAATGAGCTGCTGGCCAAGGGGCAGAAGGCGGACTACAACAGAATTCTGAAGGAAATCCAGCAGCGGGACTATCAGGACACACACCGGGCGGTGGCGCCGCTGAAAATGGCCCGGGATTCCGTCAAGCTGGACACTTCCGACCTGGACATTGACGGTGTCATCGCGGCGATGAAGGAAATTATCGCCCAAAAGGTGACGCTATGAGCGTCCGGATTGCCAAAAGCGCCGGGTTCTGCTTCGGCGTCAGCCGGGCGGTGGAGCTGGTGGAGCAGGCCGCCGCGGCGGGGAAACAGGTGGTGACCCTGGGGCCGATCATTCACAATCACCATGTGGTGGAGAAGTTCCGCGCCCTTGGGGTGGAGGTCATCGACACCCCGGAGGCCGCGCTCCCGGGGCAGACGGTGATTATCCGTTCCCACGGTGTCAGCCGGGATGTGTATGAACGGCTGGAAAAGCGGGGCGCAGAGATTATCGACGCCACCTGCCCCTTCGTCAAGCGGATTCACGGCATCGTCAGCCGCGCCTCGGAGGAGGGACGGCTGCCCGTCATCATCGGCACGCCCACCCACCCGGAGGTGGAGGGAATTGCCGGCTGGTGTGACCGCTGCCAGGTTTTTGAGACCCTGGATGAACTGAAAAGCTGGGCCGAATCCCAAGAAAGTCTTAAGGATCCGGCAGTTTGCATGGTTTCACAGACAACTTCCACGGAATCTTTGTGGAAAATGTGCGGTGATTTTGCAAAAAAAC
>CAMAKJ010000016.1 GCA_945836055.1 uncultured Clostridia bacterium
GCTCGATGATATACAGCCCCGCAATGGGACACTTGGTGACTTTGATTTGGCCCATTTTGCTCTCCTTACCGATTTCCGTACATTTTCTCATAATAATCCCGGTATTCCCCGGAAAGAATGGTCTCCCACCACGTCCGGTTCTCCAGATACCAGGCAATCGTCTTGCGAATGCCGTCGGCGAAGGGGGTCTCCGGGAGCCAGCCCAGCTCCCTGTGAATCTTGGCCGGATCGATGGCGTAGCGCATGTCGTGGCCCTTCCGGTCGGTGACATAGGTAATCAGGCTCTCGGGCTTGCCCAGGGCTTTGCAGATGATTCTGACAATGTCAATGTTGCGCATCTCGTTGTGGCCGCCGATGTTGTACACCTCGCCCACACGGCCTTTGCGGAGAATCCGGTCGATGGCCTTGCAGTGGTCTTCCACATACAGCCAGTCCCGAACATTTTCACCCTTGCCGTAAACGGGCAGGGGCTTGTCGTTCAGAGCGTTGGCAATCATCAGCGGGATCAGCTTCTCCGGGAACTGGTAGGGGCCGTAATTGTTGGAGCACCGGGAAATGGTCACGGGCAGGCCGTAGGTGCGGTGGTAAGCCAGCACCAGCAGATCCGCCGACGCCTTGGAGGCGGAATAGGGGGAGCTGGTGCGGATGGGGGTTTCCTCGGTGAAGAACAGGTCGGGTCGGTCCAGGGGCAGGTCGCCGTAAACCTCGTCGGTGGAGACCTGATGGAAGCGCTGTATGCCATATTTCCGGCAGGCGTCCATCAGCACCTGGGTGCCCAGAATATTGGTTTGCAGAAATATCTCGGGATTCTCGATGGAGCGGTCCACATGACTCTCCGCCGCGAAGTTTACCACCACGTCGGGGTGCTCCTCTTCAAAGAGCCGGTACACGCCCTCCCGGTCACAGATATCCAGCTTGACAAAGCGGAAATTCGGGTTATCCATCACGGAGGACAGCGTGGACAGGTTGCCCGCGTAGGTCAGCTTGTCCAGGCAGACAATCCGGTCCTCCGGATGCCTGTCCAGCATATGAAAAATGAAATTGGAGCCGATGAATCCGGCACCGCCGGTTACGAATATGGTCATGTTCTGCCTTCCTTTCATTTCAGGTGCTTCACCCGATCCTCCGCGACCCGGTTCAGGTGCTGACCGTAGGGGGATTTGCCGTACAGCCGGGAGGATTCCAGCAGCTGCTCCACCGTGATCCAGCCGGAGCGGTAGGCGATTTCCTCCAGCGCGGCGATTTTGACGCCCTGCCGCTTTTCCACGATATGGACGAATTCCGCCGCTTCCAGCAGGCTTTCCATGGTACCGGTGTCCAGCCAGGCAAAGCCACGGCCCATCAGCTTCACATCCAGAAGGCCGCGCTTCAGGTACATATCGTTGAGCGTGGTGATTTCCAATTCTCCCCGGGGGGATTTTTCCACCTTGGCCGCCATTTTTGCCACGCCCTTGGGATAGAAGTACAGGCCGGTGATGGCGTAATTGCTTTTGGGCTGGGCGGGTTTTTCTTCCACGGAGACGACCCTGCCGGTTTCATCGAATTCCACGACGCCGAAGCGCTCCGGATCGGGAACGTAGTAGCCGAAAACGGTGGCCCGTCCGGCCTCCGCGTTGGCGGCTGCCTCAGCCAGAATCCCGGAAAAGCCGTTGCCGTAAAAAATGTTGTCCCCCAGGACCATGGCGCAGGCATCGTCTCCGGTGAAGTCCTCGCCGATGAGAAAGGCCTGGGCCAGACCGTCGGGGGAGGGCTGCACCGCGTAGGACAGGTGAATTCCAAAATGACTGCCGTCGCCCAGCAGATCCTGAAACCGGGGGGTGTCCGTGGGAGTTGAGATAATCAGAATGTCCCGGATTCCTGCCAGCATCAGTGTGGACAGGGGGTAGTAGATCATGGGCTTGTCGTACACCGGGAGAAGCTGTTTGGAAGTGACCTTTGTCAGAGGATAGAGCCGTGTGCCGGAACCGCCGGCCAGAATGATGCCTTTCATATGCCGCCTCCCATACATGACGATATTTGTGCTTATCTTCCTTATCTCACGCTATTTTACCACGATTTCCGAGGGTTGTAAACCGCTAATTGAGACAAGTCCCACAGAAAAAGCCACGGATACTGCGTATCCGTGGCGTAGATTCAGGGAAGGCTGATTCCGAAGCCCTTCATCTCCCTCCGCAGCTTGGCGGCGTCGCCGTGGAAAACGATGCCCGGCATTCCCGTGCGCTCGGCGCCCTCAATATTCTGGGTGGCGTCGTCGATGAAGAGACATTCTTCCGGCTTCAGGCCGAAGGTTTTGTACAGCAGACGGTAGATTTCCGCCTCGGGCTTCACCAGCTTGACATCCGCGGAGATGAGGGTTCCGTCAAAATACTGGCTTCCCGGAACCCGGGGCCAGTATTCATGCTGGCGGTAGCTGGCGTTGGAGAGCAAATACACCCCGTAGCCCGCCTGCTTGAGGTCGGCAATCAGCTGCTCCATCCCGGGAACCGGGAGAATGGGCCGGTCCCACCGGTCCACCAGCAGGTGCGCCGTTTCATGGAGCCGCTCCGGAAGGCGGCGGCACATGCTTTCCGCCGCTTCGGCTTCCGTCATGGAGCCGCGGTCCATCCGCGCCCACTCCAGCGAGAGGTAGACATTGTTCAGAAGCAATTTTCTGTCCGCCCCCTGGGCGCCAACGGCATCCAGGAAATACTCCCGGTCGAAGCGGAGCAGGACGTTGCCCATGTCAAAGACAATATTTCTTATCATCAGACGATTTTTACCTTTCCTTTTGTGGCGCGGAATACGATCACCAGCGAGATGATGGTGGTCACGGTGAGGATGGTGGCGAGAGCTGCGGCGGTGCCGTCGCTCATGCGCACGACCTCCTGATAGATGGCAACCGCGATGGTGGAGGTTTTGCCGGAATAGAGCATGATGGAGCTGCTCAGCTCGTTGATACAGGTGATCCAGCTGAGAACCGCGCCGGACATAATGCCGGGCAGCATCATCCGCGCGGTCACCGTGAAGAAGGTCTTCATAGGCGATACGCCCAGGTTGATTGACGCCTCTTCTATGAACGGATCCATCTGGTACAGAAACGCGCTGCCGGAACGGACGGTGTAGGGGAGCTTGCGGATGATGTAGGAGATAATCATGATGGCGGAGGTGCCTACCAGAACCAAAGGCTTGCGGTTGAAAGCCACGATCAGGCCGATGCCGAGAACGGAGCCGGGGATGACGTAGGGGAACATAATCAGCGTATCGATGAGACTGGCGACCTTGCCTTTTTTGCGGACGAGAATGTAGGATACCAGAATGCCGATGACGATGATGAACACAATGGCGACGATGGAGAACACATAGGTGTTGCGGATGTTCCGGCCCAGGCGGGACATGATGGTGCGGTAGTTGTTCAGGTTGATGCCCTTAACCATGCCGGAGAAGCTCCGCTCAATGAAGGACTGGCACACCACGACGATCTGGGGCAGGAACGCCAGACCAACCACAAGGTAAATCGGCAGGGAGACGAGAAAGCGCTTGACGCCATGGAGCTCGGTTTCCTGGGGCGGCCGCAGGGAGCTCATGGTGTAGTTCCGCTTTTCCACCACCAGCTTCTGGAAGCCCAGCATGGCCAGGGAGCAGAACACGATGATGACGGACAGGGCCGAGGCCATGTAGGGGTCGGTAGCGCTTTCGGACATGTACTCGTTATACACCAGCACCGGCAGCACGGTGTAGCCCTCGCCCAGAAGCATGGGAGTGCCGAAGTCCGCGAGACACGTCATGAACACCATGATGCAGCCGGCGAGAATGGAGGGCAGAATCACGGGCAGCGTCACCGTCCAGATCCGGCGGAGCTTGTTCATGCCCAGATTCTCGGAGGCCTCCTCCAGAGAGCTGTCGATGCTGTTCATGGCGCCGGAGGTGTACAGATAGACATAGGGAAACAGGTGCAGGGTAAACACGAAGATGATACCGCCCCGGCCGTAGATGGTGGGCGCGGTGAGGCCGATCTTCGCGAACAGCTTCGCCAGCAGACCGGCACGGCCCAGCAGGATGATCCAGGAGTAAGCGCCGATGAAGGGCGGGCTCATCAGGCTCATGATGATAAAGATGTGCAGAATCTTTTTACCGGGGATGTTGTAGCGGGTAATCAGATAGGCGATGGGGACGCCCACCAGGGTGGTGGTAAGCACCGTGGCGAAGCACACAACCATGGAGCGCAGCAGCGCCTGATAGTAGTAGGGCTTTGAGAAGAAGCGCTTGAAGTTGTACAGCGTCACGCCCTCAACCTTGCTGGAGAAAACACTCTTCGTGATGATGGTGTAGAAGGGGTAGACAATGAACAGACACATTGCCAGAATCACGAACAGCTTTGTGAAGAACCAGAAATCCGGCTTCCACCGGGAACCGAGCCGCTTATTCACAGACTGAGCACCTCCTCGCTCTCGTCGTACAGGCTGATGCGGGTGGGATCAAAGCTGAGATGTACCTTTTCACCGTCGCTGTGCACCTCGGTGGTGTCCTTGGTGTACTCGTTGACAATCAGGTTCTGGCCGTCGTTGAGCTGCACCTCATGTTCGATGAAGTCTCCCAGGAAGGTGGAGAAAAGCACGGTGCCGGGCATACCGCTTTCAGAGAAGAAAAGCTGCTCGGGGCGGGCGGAAATCTTGCCCTTGCCGGTGTAGGCACGGCGGACGGGAACGGTGATGTCCAGCTCACCCTTGATGCTCACGGCGGCGTCACCGGCGGCGGGGGCCTTTACTTCGCAGTCCAGGAAGTTGCTCACGCCGATGAAGCCGGCGACGAAGGGATTCTGGGGCTTGGCGTAGATTTCCCGGGGGGTGCCGATCTGCATGATATGGCCTTCCTTCATGACGGCGATCCGGTCGGAGATAGCCAGCGCCTCCTCCTGGTCGTGGGTGACGTAGATGGTGGTGATGCCCAGGCGGCGCTGGAGCTTCTTGATAACGGAGCGCATCTGCACCCGCAGCTTGGCGTCCAGATTGGAAAGGGGTTCGTCCATCAGCAGGACGCTGGGCTCGATGACAAAGGCCCGGGCCAGGGCGACACGCTGCTGCTGACCGCCGGACAGCTCATTGGGCTTGCGGTCGGCCAGGTGGGAAATCTGTACCAGCTCCAAGGCCTCGTCCACCTTGGGCTTGATCTCCTTGGCGGGCATTTTCCGGGCCTTCAGGCCGTAGGCCACGTTTTCCCGGACGGTGAGGTGGGGGAAAATCGCGTAGTTCTGGAACACCATGCCGATGTCCCGCTTGTGGGCGGGCACGTCGTTGATCCGCTTGTCACCGAAGTAGAAGTCGCCGCCCTCGATGGAGTTGAAGCCGGCGATCATCCGCAGCAGCGTGGTTTTGCCGCAGCCGGAGGGGCCGAGAAGCGTGAAGAATTCGCCCTCCTGAATGTCCAGCGAAACGCCGTTCAGCGCGGTAAAGTCGCCGTAGCGCTTCACGGCGTCCTTGATAATGACTCGATTGCTCATATGGTGTCCTCCCGTATCTATAAAAAATGTTGCGCGCGGTTCAAACATGCGTCGGATAAACCGGCACATGTTTCAGCCGCGGGAATACCGCAGGGAGGCACCCTGGAGGGTGCCTCCCGCAGTAAGTAGGAAATGGAATTAGCCGGCGACCAGGTCGTTGAACTGCTCCTTGATGGCGTCGCGGTTGGAAGCGGCGTAATCAAAGTCGTACTTGCCGACGTTGCACTCGTCCAGAGAGCACAGGCCCTGAGGGGCGATGTCGGAACGGACGGGGCGGCGGGCCCAGTCGGCGTTCTGGGCGGTCTGGCACTCGGCGCTGGTGACGAAGTCGATGAACAGCTTGGCGTTCTCCTCATTGGGGCAGTCCTTAATCAGGGCCACGCCGTCGGGAACGGCAGAGTTGCTCTCGGGGTAGACATAGCCGATGTCGGGGTTGTCGTTGTACAGAACGGCGGACTTCTCGATGGTCACGCCCAGGGCGTACTCACCGGAGGCGACCAGCTTGTGGCAGTTGCCGGAGGAATCCTGCAGCTTGCCGTCCAGATTGGCGATGAAGCGGCCGACCAGATCCCAGCCTTCTTCAATGGTGGGCTGGCTGAACAGCATGGTGCACAGCTGGGTGTAGGCGGAACCAGACTTGGAGGGAGAGCAGTAAGCGATCTTGCCCTTCAGGTTCTCGTTGCACAGGCCTTCCCAGGTGGTGGGAACGTCGGCTTCGTCGATCAGGGTCTTGTTGTAGATGAAGACCATGGGCAGGGGAGATTCGCCGATCCAGTAGCCGTTGGCATCCTTGTAGGCGTCGCCGATGAATTCATCGTTGGCGCAGACATAGGGCTGGAAGTAGTCGGTGTAAGCCGCCAGAGTGTCGGCTCCGCCGCCCCACAGCACGTCGCCCTGGGGGTTGGCGGCTTCGGCCACGATTCTTTGGCACAGCTCGCCGGTACCGGCAGCGATGACTTCCACGTCGATGTTGGGATACTTCTCCTCAAACTGGGCAACGCCCGCGTTCAGAGGATCGGCATCGTGGGGAGAGTAGACAACCAGCTTGCCGGTGTAGTCCTCGGGAGCCTTCTCGGCAGGGGCAGCCTCGGTCTCGGCGGGCGCTTCCGTGGCGGCAGGGGCTTCGGTCTCGGTCTTGGGAGCCTCAGTGGCAGCGGGAGCGGCACTCTTGCCGCAGGCGCACAGGCCCAGAACCATGCTCAGAACCAAAAGCATTGCAAAGATCTTTTTCATGGGTTTTCCTCCTGTTAATGTTATTTCAGCGGACGAAGATGCGCATTTTGGCATCTCTGCCCTCCTCATAAGCCTGATTATAGCACGCCTATGGTGATATTGCAACAAAAAAGATTGCATGTTCCGCAGGAAATTGGCGCAATCAACATTCGACAGGGAAAGCGCGTCCATAAAGACCGCGCAAAAAAGCGGAGCCTCCTTTCGGAAGCTCCGCTCTGCGGGGAAATTCACTCGTCCAGCTCAACGAACTTCAGGGAAACCCAGCCCTTGCTGGTGCAGCCCCAGGTCGTGTCGCCAACCTGCAGCTGATAGAGAACCTGAATCACCTCGTCGGTGTACAGCTTGCCCACGGAATCGTAACCAGTGCCGGGGCCGCTGCGGATGTTCAGATCGTCGGTGGTGACGGTGCCTTCCACGGTCTTGCCGATGTCGGTGCCGTCCACATACACGTAGCTCATGGAAATCCAGCCCTTGTCGGTGCAGCCCCAGATGGTATCGCCGTAGGTGAACTGCTCCAGAACCTTGACCCGGTCGCCGCTGTTGTAGGAGCCGACGGATTCATAGTTGGTGCCGGGGCCGCTGCGGATGCGCAGGCCGTCCACGGTGACGATGCCCTTGGCGGACTTGGAACCGGTGGTGCCGTCCTGATAGACGTAGTTCAGGGAGATCCAGCCCTTGCTGGTGCGGCCCCAGTCGCCGCTCTTTTCCAGAATCTCCACCCGGTTTCCGTAGGTCAGGATACCGACACGCTCGGAATCGGTGCTGGCGCCGCTGCGGATGTTCAGCTCGGAGGCGGTGACGATGCCCTTGGCTACGACGGTAGTGCTGCCGTTGCCGGAGGTGTTTGTGTTGTTACCGGTATTGGTACCGGTTCCGGTATTCGTATTGCCGGTGCTGCCGGTGGTGTTGACATACTCCATCTTAATCCAGCCCTTGCTGGTGCGGCCCCAGCCGCTGCTGGTTTCCAGAATGGTGACCACATCGCCCTTGGAGTAGACACCGACGACCTTACCGGCGGCGCTGGCCGTATCCCGGATGTACAGACTGCTGGCGGTGATGACGCCCTTGGTGCCCTGGGTGGTCGTGTTGGAGGCGGGCTCGGTGGGAGTGGACGCGGAGGCATCGGGATCGGTCTCGCTGTCAACAGCGCCGCTGGAAGTGTCGTTGAACATCTTTACATAGTCCATGCAGATCCAGCCGCTGACCGGACTGCTGATGTTGCCCCAGGTTACCTCGGCGATGGTCTCCTGACGGAGAATCTCCACGATGGTGCCGGCGTCCAGAGTGCCGGTGACGTTGGCATCCTTACTGGGGATGACCCGGACGGTGATCTGATTGGTGACGGTGCCCATGTTGTCGGCATACACAATGGGCTCGGTGGTGGGAGGAACCGTGGTCTCCGTGGGAGCGGAGGTGCCCGACAGGTCCAGATTGAGGGAGGGGGCGGACGGTTCGGTCTCGGGGGCTTCTTTCTTACAGCCGGCGAAGACGGCGGCAATCATAAGTACGGTCAGAGTCAGGCTCAGGACTTTCCGGAGCCCGCAGGTATTGGAGAAATGCATGGCGTAACCTCACTTTCGTGTTATTTCTCAAACATATTATAGCGGGAAAGACCGGAAGTGTCAATAGGATAAGAATTTCTTAATATCATATCCATTGATTTCCAATATTACAGGAAGAGGGCAGGGGCAGGAAAACCCGGGGATTTTTCCCCGCAAGGCTTGACAAAACCCGGTGAACGATGGTAAAATACCCCCGAAGTCAATATCGCGATGAACGGAAAGAGTACCGCGCTTCGCACCTTCAGAGAGCCCGGGTCACTGGCTGAAAGCCCGGACGGCGGCGGGCACGGGAACGTGCGTCCGGGAGCGAACGGAAAGAAAAAAGCGATAAATGAGAGTGGAACCGCGAGCTTTGCCCGCCTCTTGTACTTATGTGTGCGAGAGGTGTTTTTTATTTTGTAAAATGGAGGAAACCACTATGTATCTGTACAATTCCCTGACCCATAAAAAGGAACTGTTTGTTCCCAACGACCCCAGCCTGGTGAAAATGTACACCTGCGGCCCCACGGTGTACCACTACGCCCACATCGGCAACCTGCGCACCTATATTATGGAGGACGTGCTGGAAAAGAGCCTGCGGTATCTGGGGTATCCTGTCAAGCGGGTCATGAACATCACCGACGTGGGGCACCTGGCCTCTGACGCGGACACCGGCGAGGACAAGATGCTCAAGGGCGCCCGGCGGGAGCACAAGACCGTCATGGAGATCGCAAAATACTACACCGATGCCTTTTTCGCCGACTGCGACAAGCTGAATATCAAGCGTCCCGACGTGGTGGAGCCTGCCACCAACTGCATCCCGGAGTATATCCACATGGTGCAGACCTTGCTTGACAAGGGCTTTGCCTATCTTGCCGGGGGCAACGTGTACTTTGACACCTCCACGCTGAAGCAGTATTACGTTTTTAACGACCACGACGAGGAAGACCTGGAAGTGGGCGTCCGGGAGGGCGTGGAAGAGGACACCAACAAGAAAAACAAGAACGATTTTGTCCTCTGGTTCACCAAGAGCAAGTTTGAGGATCAGGCTCTCAAGTGGGAGTCTCCCTGGGGCGTGGGGTATCCCGGCTGGCACATCGAGTGCTCCTGCATTTCCATGAAGCATCTGGGGGAAACCCTGGACATTCACGCCGGCGGCATCGACAACGCCTTTCCCCACCACACCAATGAGATTGCCCAGTCGGAGAGCTACCTGGGGCACAAGTGGTGCAACTACTGGTTCCATGTCCACCACCTGAACACAGACCACGGCAAAATGTCCAAGTCCAAGGGAGAATTTCTCACCGTGTCCCTGCTGGAGCAGAAGGGCTACGACCCCATGGTCTACCGCCTGTTCTGCCTGCAGAGCCATTACCGGCGGAATCTGGTGTTCAGCTGGGAGAATCTGGACAACGCCGCCGCGGCCTACGACAAGCTGATTGCCAAAATTGCCGCTCTGAAATCGGAGGGTGAGGTGGATACCGAGGCCCTGGAGAAGCTGAAGGAGCGCTTTGTGGGCGCTCTGAACGCCGATCTCAACACCTCCGTGGCCGTTACCGCCCTTTACGATGTGTTGAAGGCCAAGTGCAGTGACGCCACCAAGCTCGCGGCCATTGCCGATTTTGATCAGGTGCTGTCCCTGAATCTGCTGTCCGCCGCCGGGAAACTCCGGAAAAAGCAGGCCGAGGAGGCGCAGGCTTCCGCCGACCCGGAGATTGACGCGCTGGTTGCCGCCCGGACGGAGGCGAAAAAGGCAAAGAATTTCGCCGAGGCCGACCGCATCCGGGACGAACTGAAGGCCCGGGGCATTGAAATCATCGACACCCCCCAGGGCGCGAAGTGGAGAAAAGTATGAAGCTGCTGATCTTAGACGGCAACAGTGTCATCAACCGCGCCTATTTCGGCGTCAAGCCCCTGACCACCCGGGAGGGGCTTTACACCCATGCCATTTACGGCTTTCTCAACATTCTGGAGCGGATGGAGAAGGAGGAGCAGCCGGAGGCCGTGTGCGTGGCCTTTGACCTCCATGGCCCCACCTTCCGGCACTTGCAATACGACGGCTATAAGGCCACCCGCCACGCCATGCCCGAGGAGCTGGCCCAACAGATGCCCATCATGAAGGACGTTCTGCGGGCGATGAACATTCCCATCTACGAATGCCAGGGCTGGGAGGCCGACGATGTTATCGGCACCGTGGGCAAAATCTGCGGGGGCAGCGGCTGGGAGTGTGTCATCGTCACCGGCGACCGGGATTCTTTGCAGCTCATCGACGAAAACGTCCATGTCAAGCTGGTAATTTCCAAGCCCGGGCAGACCACGGCGACGCTGTACGACGAGGCAAAATTCCGGGAGGAGTACGGCTTCGAGCCGAAAAAGCTCATCGACCTGAAAGCCCTCATGGGGGATTCCTCCGACAATATTCCGGGCGTCGCCGGCGTCGGGCCCAAGACGGCAAAGGAACTGCTGGCGAAATTCGGCAGCCTGGACGGGGTGTACGCCCACTTGGACGACCCCTCCATCCGCCCCAAGCTCCGGGAAAAGCTGGAGGCGGGGAAGGACAGCGCCTACCTCTCCTTCGATCTTGCCACCATCCGCCCGGAAGCGCCCATTGATTTTGAACCCAAAGACGCCATCGTGCAGCCCTACAACCGGCCGGAACTGTACAATCTGTTCCAAAAACTGGAATTTGTGCGGCTTATCGACAAGTATGGCCTCCGGGGCGCGGCGGCGGAAGCGCCGAAGCCGGAACACAAAACCCAAAAGCTGCCCCGGCGGGATGCTCTGCCGGAGAACGTTACGGAATGCGCCGTGTATCTGGCGGGGGACGGCAGCCTGGGCCTGGCCTGGGAGGACGGCGTGTGCGCCCTGACGCCCATGGAGGTGCAGATGGGCGGATTGCCCCTCGCCGGGAAAAACCTCATTTTCCACGACAGCAAAACCGCCCTTCACCAGCTGGACGAGCTGGGAACCCCGGCGGGGGCGTGCGTCTTTGACACGGCTCTGGCGGCTTACGACCTGAATCCTTCCTCTTCCGACTATTCCGTTTCCAAGCTGGCGACCAACTTTCTGGGGACAAGCGTTGAGGACACCGACGCGGCGCTCTGCGCGGAAGCCATCTGGCAGCTGCGGCCGGTTCTCGCGGAGGAACTGGAAAAAAATGGAATGGATAAGCTCTACCGGGAGATAGAACTGCCCCTGTGCCGGGTGCTCTATGCCATGGAAAACCGGGGCATCTGCATTGACCGGGAGCAGCTGGAGCAGTTCGGCGACATGCTTTCCCGGCGGATTGCCGACTGTGAAGCTCTGATTTTTTCCTATTCCGGCGGGGAATTCAACATCAACTCCACCAAGCAGCTGGGGGAGCTGCTGTTTGAAAAGCTGGGGCTGCCCCCGGTGAAAAAGACGAAAACCGGCTACTCCACCAACGCCGACGTGCTGGAAAAGCTGAAGGACAAGCACCCCATCATCCCTGCCATCATGGACTACCGGATGCTCACCAAGCTGAAATCCACCTACGCCGACGGCCTTGTGAAGGAAATCCAGGCGGACGGCAGAATCCACACCACCTTCCAGAATCTGGTAACCGCTACCGGGCGGCTGTCCTCCACGGAGCCGAATTTACAGAATATCCCGGTGCGCACCGATCTGGGCGCGGAAATCCGGAAGATGTTCGTCCCCGAGCCGGGGTGCGTGCTGGTGGACGCGGACTACAGCCAGATTGAGCTGCGGGTGCTGGCCCATATCGCCGACGACAAGGTCATGCAGAAGGCCTTCTGCGACCATGTGGACATCCACGCCGCCACGGCCTCCCAGGTCTTCGGCGTGCCCATGGAGGAAGTCACCCCCTTGCAGCGCCGCCACGCCAAGGCGGTGAATTTCGGCATTGTCTATGGCATTTCCGAATTCTCCCTGGCGGAGGACATCGGCGTTTCCCGGTATGAGGCCCGGGAGTATATCGACAGTTACCTGAATAACTACCGGGGTGTGAAGGCCTATATGCAAAAGGTGGTTGCGGATGCCCGGGAAACCGGCTACACCCAGACCCTCTTTGGCCGCCGCCGGTATATTCCGGAGCTGAAAAGCAGCAATTTCAACATCCGCAGCGGCGCGGAGCGCATTGCCCTGAACACGCCCATTCAGGGCACGGCGGCGGATCTCATTAAGCTCGCCATGATCCGGGTGGAAAGCGCCCTGCAGGAACAGTATCCCCAGGCGCGGCTGCTGTTACAGGTCCACGACGAGCTGATTGTGGAGTGCCCGGAGGACATTGCCCCGGAGGTGGCCGCTCTGGTCAGCCGGGAGATGGAAAACGTGGCGCGTTTCAGCGTGCCTCTTACGGCGGAGGCCAAATTCGGAAAGAGCTGGTACGAGGCAAAATGATGGTTGCAAAGATCAAACCTCAACACGTGCCCCAGGTGGCGGCGCAGGAAAGGCTGTGCTTTTCCGATCCCTGGAGCGAAGCAAGCGTTGCCTCCGAGCTGGACAATGAACTGTCCCTCTGGCTGGTGGCGCTGGAAGGGGAGCAGGTTGCGGGCTACGTCGGCTCCCAGACGGTGCTGGGGGAGACGGATATGATGAACCTTGCCGTCCATCCGGACTTCCGTCGTCAGGGAATCGCCGAAGCGCTGGTAACCGCTCTGGTGGAAGCGCTGAAAGGACGGGGAAGCCATTGCCTGACCCTGGAGGTGCGCTATTCCAACGCACCTGCCCGGGCGCTGTATGAAAAGCTGGGCTTCTGCCAGGTCGGGGTGCGGAAGAATTACTACCGGAATCCTAAGGAAGACGCCCTGATTCTGAGGAAGGAGTGGGAAAATTGAATATTTTAGCCATTGAATCCTCCTGCGACGAAACCGCCGTGGCCATTGTCCGGGACGGACGGGAAATCCTCACGGACTGCATCGCGTCCCAGGTGGACCTCCACCGGATTTACGGCGGCGTGGTGCCGGAAATCGCGTCGAGAAAGCACATCGAGGCCATCTACGGCCTGGCGGAGCAGGCGCTGACCCGGACGGGGCTTTCCCGGCGGGATATTGACGCCGTGGCGGTGACCTACGCCCCCGGCCTCATCGGCGCGGTGCTGGTGGGGGTGAACTTCGCCAAAGCCGCAGCGCTTGCCATGGACAAGCCCCTGATTCCGGTGCACCATATCCGGGGGCACATTGCGGCGAACTACCTGGCCTACCCCGATCTGGAGCCGCCCTTTCTGTGCCTGGTGGTGTCCGGGGGCCACACCATGATCGTGGAAGTGAAGGACTATACGGATATGCGGATTCTCGGCACCACCCTGGACGATGCGGCGGGGGAGTCCTTCGACAAGGTCGCCCGGGTGCTGGGGATGCCCTATCCCGGCGGCGCGGCGCTGGACAGAGCCGCGAAGCTGGGCGACGAGACAAAGTACGACCTGCCCCGGAGCAGGCCCGGGGAGAACCCCTACAATATGAGCTTTTCCGGACTGAAAACCGCTGCCCTGAACCTGATTCACCACGCCCAGCAGGTGGGAGAACCGCTGGACATTCCCAGCCTCTGCGCCGCCTTTTCCGCGGCGGTGTCCGACACCCTGGTGCCCCGGGCGGTGATGGCCATGCGGGAAAACGGTTACCGGAAAATCGCGGTGGCCGGGGGCGTCGCCGCCAACTCCCGCATCCGGGGGGATATTCTGGCGGCGGCGGAGCGCATGGGGGCCCAGGTGTATCTGCCGCCCCTGTCTCTGTGCGGCGACAACGGCGCCATGATTGGTGCCCAGGCGTATTATGAGTACCTGGCGGGACATACGGCGGACATGAGCCTGAACGCCTACGCCACTAAATCCATTCTGGGCGAGGCCCTGTAAGTAAAGCGGGAGGCGGCCTCCCGCTTTTTTCTGTATGAATACACGCTTATCTGCATAAAAAGTAACGAAAAAATTACAGAAACGTTACAAACACCGGAATTTGACAGGGTTCGACAGGGAATTTTGTTCCGCGTCTGTGGATAAAACTGTGGAAACTGTGTATAGCGGTGTGAATACCGACCTTTTCTCCACCGGCGCAGAAATCCGGTTGACAAAGGCGTGGCGGCGTGCTATGATACTTCCAGAATTTTGAAGGAAGGAGGAAGCGAATATGTTGAAGACCGGTTTGATGAACTTTGGCGGAAGGCTTGCTCCTGGGGTGACTGTGCGGTAGACTGTGACTGCACGGGTTATTTGCGCGGCGCGGGCTTCGGCCTGGGCCGTTTTTTTGTTGCTTGAGGTAGAAAAATGAAAGATATGCTGAAATACTTACTGCCCTACTGGAAAGGGCTGATTGCCGCCACGGTGGCTGTGGCAATTTCCACACTGTGCGATTTGCTGCTGCCCACCATTATGAGCCAGATTCTCAACAACGGTGTTTACCGGGCGGATTTTCCCTATATTGTCAAATGCTGCGCCGTTATGGCGGCTGTGGCGCTGGTGGGACTGGGGACGGTGATTCTGGGCGCGAAAATATCCAACGACATCGTGGCGTCCTTCTGCGCCGATGTCAGAAGCGCCGTGTTCCGCAAGGTCAACCAAATGAGCTTTGAGGAGTTCGGCGAGCTGGGCACGGCGGCTCTCGTGACCCGGTGCACCCACGACGTGGAGACGGTGAGCTGGATTGCGGCGGAGCTGTCCGGCACCGTTATCACCATCCCCATGCTGTTCTTCGGCGGCGTGGCGCTGTCGCTGCGCAAGGACGTGGCGTTGTCGCTGACCATGCTGGCCTTTGTCCCCGCGATTCTCGCGATTGTGCTTTACATCGGAAAGAGAATCGACGGCATCTGGGAAATTTCCGACCGGTATGTGGACCGGCAGAACGAAATCATGCGGGAGCGGCTCCGGGGGATCCGGGTGATCCGGGCCTTCAACGCAGAGCTCCGGGAGCATGCGCGGGTGTCCGAAGCCACCCGGATCATGGTGGACAGCTTTATCCGGGGCAATGTGGCCATAGGCGCCGTCTCCCCCCTGGCGACCTTCCTGCTGAACCTGGCAGCGGTGGTCATTGTGTACCTGGGCGGCTGGCGGATGGAAACGTCGGCGGGGCTTACCGGCGCCGATATTTTCGCCATTGTCCAGTATGTGTCCCTGGTGTCCGCAGGTGTCATTACCGGGGCCTTTGCCATCATCAGCTTTCCCCAGGCCAAGGTAGCGGCGGGCCGCATCGGACAGGTGCTCCACGCCCGGGGAATGTCCGACCCCATCGCCAGGCAGGACATCACCCTGACAGGAGACATTGATTTTGACCACGTCTCCTTCCGCTACGACGGTGCGTCGGAGGCGGCGCTGAAGAATATCAGTCTCCACATCGCAAAGGGACAGAAGGCCGCGGTCATCGGCGGTACCGGCTCCGGGAAAAGCACGCTGGTGCAGATTTTGTTGGGCTTTCGCCTGCCCACCTCCGGGGAGGTGCGGCTGGACGGGGTTTCCACCGAAAAGCTCAGCCGCCGAACCATCCGGGACAACATCAGCTGCGTGCTGCAAAACGCCACCATATACTCCGGAACCATCCGGGAAAACGTCCGCATGGGCAGGCTGGACGCCACGGACGACGAGATCCGCTCCGCTCTGGAAACGGCTCAGGCCGGGGAATTTGTGAATGCCTACGATGACGGAATCGGCCACGTCATCCGCCAGTCGGGAAAGAATCTCTCCGGCGGGCAGAAGCAGCGCCTCAGCATTGCCCGGGCGCTGCTGAAGGAAGCGCCTATCTATATTTTCGACGACAGCTTCTCCGCCCTGGATTTTCTGACGGAGGCAAAGCTCCGCACGGAGCTCAATCGGCGTCTGGCGGGGAAGACCCAGATGATCATCACCCAGCGGGTGACCTCCGCCATGCACTGCGACGTGATTTTCGTCATGGACGGCGGCGCGCTGGTGGACCGGGGCACCCACGGGCAGCTGCTGGAGCGGTGCGGGGTTTACCGGGAAATCTATGCGTCCCAGACAGGAGGGAATCTGCATGAAGCAAAAGAATAAGCTGCTGGATGAGACCACCTGGCGGATCATCCGGGAGGCGAAGGGCATTGCCGGGTGGGTAGCCGTCAGCGCGGTGCTGGGCATCCTTGCGGTGCTGTGCTCCATTGCCGCGCCGGAAATTCTGGGCGATTTGATTCAGAGGCTCTGCGACTTCGGCCTTGGTGACCGGGGAATCCCCATCCGGGATACCCTGGTGAAGGGGCTTGCCGTCCTGACAGCGGTGTACGCCTTCCAGAGCCTTCTGCGCTACGGCAATATGCAGCTGATGAACCGGGCGGTGAGCCGGCATTTTACCTGCGGTCTTCGGATTGCCATTTCCGAAAAAATCCGGCGGCTTCCCGTGAAATACGTGGATCAGACCCCGGTGGGAGACATTCTGAACCGGATGATCGACGACGTGGGGGAGATGGGCGGTTACATCCACCAGATTTTTGACGTGATGGTGGAGGGCGTCTTTCAGATCACCATGATTGCCGTGGCCATGTTCCTGGAAAACGGGGTGCTGGCCTGCCTGGTGATTCTGCTGACCCCGGTTTCCCTGTGGCTTTCCTCCAAGGTGGCGGGGCTCAGCGGGAAATACTACGACGCCCGGTTTGAAAAGGCCGGAGAGCTGACGGAAATCGTGGAGGAGAGCTTTACCAACTTTGCCACCGCCAAGGCCTACAATCTGGAGGCGTACACCGCCGAAAAGCACGCCGCCGTCAACGGGGCGCTGCGGAAAGTCACGGCGAAAGCCAACTTTATGGGCTCCATTGTGCAGCCGCTTATCAAGTTCGCCAACGCCATGGCCTATATTTTCATCAACCTCGTCGGCGGATGGCTGATTGTGCGCCGGGGGGTGGGCGTAGGTACGGTGGTGACCATCGTGCTCTTTGCCCGTCAGTTTTCTTCCCCTCTGGAGCAGATTGCCTCGGGCTTTGCCAATCTGAGCCATGTCAAGGCCTGCGCCAAGCGGGTATTTCAGCTGCTGGATATGGAGGAGGAGCCCCAGACGGAGGGCATACTTCCGGAAACGCTCCGGGGGGAGATTGGCTTTGACAACGTGGGCTTCTCCTACAGCCCGGACACGCCGCTGATTGAACATCTGAACCTCCACGTCAGCCCCGGACAGCGGGTGGCGATTGTCGGCCCCACCGGCGCGGGAAAGACCACCATTGTCAATCTGCTGATGCGGTTTTACGATGTCAGCGGCGGCTGCATTACCCTGGACGGTCAGGACATTTCCCGGCTGTCCCGGGAGGAGGTGCGCCGGAATTTCGGCATGGTACTCCAGGACACCTGGCTCTTCCGGGGCACCATCGCGGAAAATGTGGCCTACGGCAAACCGGACGCCACCCGGGAGGAGATCGAAAACGCCTGCCGGGAGGCCTACTGCGACCATTTTATCCGCACCCTGCCCGACGGCTATGACACCCGCATCAGCGAGGACACCACCGCCCTGTCCGGCGGGCAGAAGCAGCTTCTGACCATCGCCCGGGCCTTGCTCGCGGGACGGCCCCTGCTGATTCTGGACGAGGCCACCTCCAACGTGGACACCCGGACGGAAATTCTGGTGCAGAAGGCCATGGACAGGCTTATGAAGGGGAAAACCTGCTTCGTCATTGCCCACCGGTTAAGCACCATTGTGGACGCGGATCTCATTCTGGTGCTGGATCACGGGCACATTGTGGAGCAGGGAAAGCACGACCAGCTGCTGGCGAAAAGGGGGTTCTATTACGCCCTCTACACCAGTCAGTACGCGGTATAAGGAGGGCGTATGCTGCATCTTGCGAGAAACCTTACCCAGCTGCGCTTTGGCAGCCTTATGGAAATCTATGAGGAGGCCAACCGGGAGCATGGACAGATGCTTTGGCCCGATGAACCGGAAATGCGGCAGATTCAGTTGTCGGAGCAGGATTTTTACCGCTATTTAAACGAGGGCTTTTTCAGGACACCCGGCGCTGTGTACGCCGTATGGGAAGCGGGCGGGCAGTATGTCAGCGCCCTGCGTTTGGAGCCGTACCGGGACGGCCTTCTCATGGAAGCGCTGGAAACTACCCCGGAGCAGCGGCGCAGGGGCTATGCCGCCGCGCTGATTCAGGCGGTGCAGGAGGAATTGAAGCGGCAGGGCGGGGCTAAGGTATATTCCCATGTGGATAAGCGGAATGCTCCCTCTCTGAAAACCCACGCAAAATGCGGCTTCCGGCCCATTGCCGATTACGCCGTCTGCGTGGACGGCTCGGTGAGCCGGAAGCTGTATACCATGTGTTGGGATGCATAAGGAAACGGGCGGCTCTGTGCCGCCCGTTGTGTATTGCATATCGTGCTTATCGGTTTCACGCAGCTGCCTGACAATCGAAATTTGAATTAATCTCGCACCCGTTTCGTAGGGCGGGGTCATGACCCCGCCGACAACGTCAGGTGCTTCTCAATGAAAATAAGGTTGCATACCGACAATTCCGGAGAAATCCAGACATAGGCAGCTCGATACTTGGGCGGCGGGGTCATGACCCCGCCCTACGAAGGGTTTACGCCAAACTGCAATTTGCCGGTTTGCTGAGTTCAGCCGATATGCACATTACAGATTCACCACATTCTGGGGCTTTCCTTCCAGGAAGCACCGGATGTTCTCGA